>CANQXW010000001.1 GCA_947627925.1 uncultured Bacilli bacterium
ACTTCAAAAAGCCTTATGAATACTGGTTAAAATGATATTTCATTTATAAGTTATCTGTCAAACTCGGGTTATAACATTAATTTTGCATTTTGAATATTATTTTCTTAATCTTAAAGAATTAAAAATAACTGTTAAACTACTTAAGACCATAGCTATACTTGCTAACATAGGATTAATGCTTAAACCCAAGCCTTTAAATAGCCCCATCGCAATAGGTATCATAAATAAATTATAGATGAAGGCCCAAAATAAATTTTCTTTAATAATTTTGATTGTTCTTCTACTTATATTTATTAAATCAATTATTTTTTCTAGATTATCGTTCATTAATATAACCGAAGCCGAATTAAGAGCAATATCTGTTCCGCCACTTATAGATACTCCAACCATGGCGCTAGCTAAAGATGGAGCATCATTAATACCATCACCAACCATCATAACCTGCTTACCCTTTTTATTTAAGTCTTTAAGATAAGCTACTTTATCTTGGGGAAGTAAATTAGCTTCTACTTTATCTACTTTTAAATCACTAGCAACTTTTTTAGCTACTTCTTCACTATCGCCGCTTAAAATTGCAATCTCTTTCCCCATCTTTTGCAAAGACTTAATTACTTCTTTGGCATTATTTCGAATAATATCTTTAACTCCGATTAACGCTACCACTTCTTTATCCATAATCACATAGATTATGCTGCATTCCTTTTTAGTTAAAGTGGCCTCATCTTTTTCATAAATATTTTTTATTTTTAATTTAGTTAGTAATTTATTATTTCCAACATAAATGTGATGATTTTGTACTACTCCTTCTAAACCTATCCCCGCAATATTTTTAAATTTTTCAACTTCTCTTTTCGTTTCATAATCTTTAAAAGCATAGGCAATAGGATGCGTAGAATTTTTTTCTAAATCAGATGTAAACTCGAGAATTTCTTGATCTTGGTAATTACTATAATTAATTATTTTAAAAACTTGTAATTTACCATAAGTAAGAGTTCCCGTTTTATCAAAAATTATGGTGTCTACTTTATGAGCATTCTCTAATATTTCGCCACTTTTAATTAAAATGCCTTTCTTGGCTGAAGATCCTTCACTAACGACAATAGCAATAGGAGTTGCAAGACCTAAAGCACAAGGACAAGCCACTACTAAAACGGTTACAAAATGAGTTAAGGCTTCATTAAAAGAATAGCCAAAAACTAAATAACCAATAAAAGTCAAAATAGATATAAGAAAAATGCTCGGAACAAAGTAACCACTTATTGTATCCGCTAAATAACCAATCGGCGCTTTACTATTGGTCGCTTCTACTACTAAACGGACAACTTCAGAAATAGTAGAATCAGGGCCTATTTTATGAGCGACATATTCAATGTAACCATCCATATTTAGGCTTCCCGCAATAACTTTATCATTTTTCCCTTTACGGGCTTTGGCTGTTTCGCCCGTAATAAACGCTTCATCAAAATGGGCTTCTCCTTTACTGATAAATCCATCTACCGCTACTTTCATTCCCGGTTTACAAACTAAAACATCCCCTTTTTTAACTTCATCAATAGTTACTTCTTTTATCTCTTCTCCCTTTTTAACTAAAGCCATCTCTGGAGTGATTTGAACTAATTCTTGAATGGCTTCTTTTGTTTTCTCTTTCGATTTTTTATCAATAAAACGTCCTAATTTCACAAAATAGATAATCATGGCACATGATTCAAAATATAAGTGATGAACAAGATGATGTTGGCCATTAAAAACTAAAATTAAATTAGCCAAACTATAAGTAAAACTAGCAAGCAAGCCAACTGTTACTAAAGAATCCATATTAGGTGATCTTTTAAATAATTTTTTAAAACCACTTTTTAAAATATCTCCACCATAAATGAGAAAAGGCATAGTTAAAATTAAAAGACTTAAACCATAATTAACGGGATACCTCATCATATCTAAAAAAGGAATTACTGGTAACTTTAACATACTTCCCATGGAAACATACATTAAGAAAAGACCTAGAAATGCTAAAATAATTAAATATATTTTACTATAATCTTTCTTTTTTTCTTCCCCTGGATTATATTTTCCTAAACTCTTATAGCCGGCTTCTTCTACAAATCTATTTAAATCATCAATCGTAAGTTTATCATCGTATTCTACTGAAGCTTCCGCCATTACTAAATTAACACTGGCTTTAATTACGCCTTCTTGTTTATTTAAATATTTTTCTAAAGTATTTTGGCAAGCACTACAACTCATCCCTTCAATTTTTAAAATTACTTTAGCCATAATTTACCTCCTATTTGTAATTATTTCATCAACTTTTTGATCATACTCATCGTTATAAATATTATCTATTAAACATTCTTTATAACAAAGTCCAATCCGATATATTTTATTCTGAGCAAAGAAACGATCATAAAAACCTCCACCATAACCAAGACGATAGCAATCTTTTGAAAAGCAAATTCCCGGGGTTAAACAAACTGCCTTCTTAAAATCCGTTACTTTCTCACTAGTGGTAGGTTCTAAAATATGAGCATATCCTTCTTTTAAATCATTTAAAGATTTAATAAAATAAAAATTCATTTGGCCATTCTCAATTTTCGGAATTGCCACTTTCTTTTTATCTAAAAAATAATTAAGGAGATTTATTGTATCAACCTCATTATTATAAGAAACATAACTTAAAATAATTTTCGCTGATTTTATTTTTTCATTATTAATAACTTGATTAAAAATATCTTGATCTTTTTCTTTTCTATTTAAAATATTTTCGCGAATTTTTAAATATTTTTCTCTTAATTTTGCTTTCATAAGAATATTATAAAACTAAAAGAAAAAGTAAGCAACTAGCTTACTTAAAATAATCTAATGATATCATTAATGGTAACAACCACAATCAATAACATGAGTAAGATAAAGGTTATACCAATAAACCAATTTTCAATTTTTTGATTAATTGGGCTTCCTTTTATTTTTTCAATAATTAGGAATAAAACTCTTCCCCCATCAAATGCGGGAATAGGAATTATATTAATTACCCCAACATTAATTGACAAATAAGCGATTAAGAAGACCACATAATAAATTCCTAATTTTGCACTTTCATCAACTACAGAATATATTCCTACTGGTCCTGATAAAGCCCCTAGAGAAATTTTACCGGTTACAAGTCCCACAATGGTAAGCCACATAGACTTAACAATGGATCCAAATTTTTCGAATGGATATTTAATGGTATTTAAAAATCCACTAGTTTTTTCTTGATTAATATGAACTCCAAATACTTGAGTCTTTTCGCCATCTTCATTTTTTTCTTCCTTTGGAGTTATTTTATAGTTTTCAACTTTACCATCTTCATGTCTTATTTGAAAATCATAATAATCTCTATTTGTTTTATAGTATAAAATTATTTGCGCTTCATCCCAAGTACTAACTTTATGATTGTTAATAGCTACGATGGTATCACCTTTAACAATACCAGCTTCCGCCATAGGATAATTTTCTTCAACATCATATATTTTCGGACTTAAATTGACACTGCCCCAAATAAAGGTCATGACAAATAAAATCACAAGAGCCATAATGAAGTTATTCATTACCCCAGCAACCATAACGATAACTCTTTGCCAAATGGGTTTATTACATAAGCATTTCTCTTTAGGAACTTTTTTATCATCTTCATAAACTTCGCCCGCCATTGATACAAATCCTCCAATTGGTAAGGCTCTAATATTATAGGTTATTCCATCTTTCTTCCCTTTCCAAGAAAAAATTACCGGACCCATACCAATAGAAAATTCATAAATATAAACGCCAAAAGCTTTCGCCCATAAAAAGTGTCCTAATTCATGAACTAAAACAATTAAACCTAAGATAAAAATAAATAATAATAATGTTAAAATCCACATATTCTCTCAATCTCCTTTAAAATAACCAATAGATTACAATATAAGTAAATACCACAAATGATAGGCTATCTACTCTATCTAATATGCCACCATGACCTGGCATAATATTCGAAAAGTCTTTAATATTATTCTCTCTTTTTATTTTACTATAAAATAAATCGCCAACTTGACCCGCAATAGATATTAAAATTGTAATAATTAATAGTCTAAAACTAAATGGGCCAACTAAATTAGTATAAATAATTAATCCTGTAGCTACTCCTCCGATTAGACCACCAACAAATCCTTCCCAAGATTTTTTCGGACTTAATTTAGACATTTTATGCTTACCAATCAGCATGCCGACAACATAAGCAAAGGTATCGGTTAGAATTGTTAATCCAAGTAAATAAATTAAGATGGCTAATTTAACATTGCGAATCGCAATTAAAACATTAAATAAAAAACCAATTAGATAAACAATTCCTAAAAGTGAGAAAGCATCTTTTGTAGGATATTTATCTTTTTTATAAAAGACGGTTGGAAGTAAAAGAAGGATGAGTGGCAAAAATAATCTCGCATAACCAATAGATAAATCTAAAGAATAATGACCATAATTACCTAAAACTAAATATAAAATAGATAAAAGCCCTAATAATTTTACACAAGATGGAACTTTTAAATATTCATCTCCTAAATCTATTATTTCTTTATAAGCCAAAATACTTAATATTCCCATCGCTATCGCAAAAGGATAACTACCAAGCCAAATTAAAGGAATAAAAATTAAAAAGGCCACTAAAGCACTAATTACTCTTACTTTCATAATACCTCCATACATCAATTATATTCTAATTAAAGTATACTATTATTTAAGTTTTTAGTAAAGAAAAAAGTATAGTTTCCTATACTTATTCATCAATATCTAATCTTTCTACGGCTTCTAATTCATCTTCTAATAAAGATTTATATTTAACTTTATATCTTTCGACATGTCTTTTTAAGTCTTCAGCTTCTTTTTCAATTTTATTTGCCTTAATTAAGGAATTATTAACAATCCGAGAAGCATTTTTACGAGCATTTTCCATGATAACTTTGGCCTCTTCAAAAGCCGATTTTTTAATATTTTGCGAAGATTCTTCCGCGATTAAAATAGCCCTATTTAAAGTGCTTTCTAATTCTTTATAATGTGTTAATTCTTTTTTTAAATTTTCAATTTCTTGGTCTCTAGTTTTTAAATTATCTAACATACTTTCATATTCAGTAGTTACACTTTGGACAAAAGAATTAACCTCACTTTTTTTATATCCCGGAATGCTACTCGCAAATTTTCTCATATCATTTAATCACTCTTTTACCACTCTAGTTCATCTTCATTAGTGCTTTTTACTTTTTCACTATCGTCAGTTATCTTTCCTTGAACATTAACGTTATTTGGTGTACAAAGATAAATACCGACACCAATCTTTTGCATATTTCCCCCTATGGCATATATACAACCACTTAGAAAATCAATAATTCTTTTCGCTTGCGCAGAAGTAACTCTTTTTAAATTAACAACTACACTATTACGATTTTTTAAATGATCCGCAATGGCTTGAGCTTCGGAAAAAGAACGAGGTTCAAGCAAAATCATTTTATTGCCGGCTTTATCAGCATCTTTTAAAGCTTCCGATTCCGAAATGGCATAATAATCGTCTTCACCATTTACGCTTTCTATGTCTTCATCATCTTTTAGCCAACTTTTTAATTTACTAAATGCCATAATTTATCCTCCATATTATCTAATTTACTCTTTTATTCTATCAAATAAATAGATTTTTTACAAGACTATTTTGCTTTCAATATAATCTTTTAATTCGGAAACTTTTAAGATAATTTGTTCCATCGTATCCCGGTCTCTTACAGTAACTGTATCATTCTCTAAAGTATTATCATCAACTGTGATTGTAAAAGGCGTTCCCACCGCATCACATCTTCTATATCTTTTGCCAATACTGCCAGCTTCATCATAACTACAATTAAAGTGCTTACTTAATTTAGCATATATATCATTGGCTTTATCAGCATGAACTTTTTTAACTAAAGGCAAAATGGTCGCTTTAATTGGAGCTAAAGCCGGATTAATTTTTAAGACTAATCTCGTATCGCCATTTTCAATTTCTTCTTCCGTATAAGCATCACATAAAAGAGTTAAGATTAATCTTTCTACTCCTACTGATGGTTCAATAACATAAGGTAAATATTTTTCGTTAGTTTCCGGATCTAAATATCTTAAATCTTCTCCTGAATGTTTCATATGCACCCCTAGATCGTAATCTGTCCGATCGGCAATACCCCATAATTCACCCCAACCAAAGGGGAATTTATATTCAATATCAGTTGTGGCTTTACTGTAGAAAGACAATTCTTCTTTCGAGTGATCCCGATATCTTAAATTCTCTTCTTTCAAACCTAATAATTTTAAAAAGTCGATACAATAGTTTTTCCAAAAACCAAACCATTCTAAATCCGTCCCAGGTTTACAGAAAAATTCTAGTTCCATTTGTTCAAATTCTCTTACTCTAAAAATAAAGTTACCTGGCGTTATTTCATTTCGAAAACTTTTTCCATATTGACCAATACCAAAAGGAATTTTAGCCCGCATACTTCTTTCGACATTTTTAAAATTAACAAATATTCCTTGGGCAGTTTCTCCTCTTAAATAAATCGTACTTTTCGTGTCTTCCGTTACTCCTTGACTCGTTTCAAATAATAAATTAAATTTTCGAATATCCGTAAATTCATTGCTACCACATTTAGGACAAGTAATGCCATGTTCTTTAATGAATGCTATTAATTCTTCATTACTCATGCCATCGCCAGTTACCTCACCATGGGTAAAATCTTCCACTAATTTATCCGCTCTATGCCGAGATTTACAATGCTTACAATCAATTAAAGGGTCAGCAAAATTAGCAACATGACCAGATGCTACCCAAACTTTAGGATTCATTAAAATAGCTGAATCAAGGCCATAATTATAAGGACATTCTCTAATAAATTTTTGCCACCAAGCATCCTTAACATTTTGCTTTAATAAGGCTCCTAAAGGCCCGTAATCCCAAGAATTAGCAAGTCCTCCATATATTTCACTTCCCGCATAAATAAATCCATATTGCTTAGAATAATTAACTAAGTCTTCCATTGTTACTTTTTTTTCACTCTCCATAAACAATCCTTTCTAAAATAAAGAAAACTCCTTTAGAATCATAAGGACGAAGATTAACTCCGCGGTTCCACCTTACTTATTCTAAAGAAGAATCACTCTTATTATATAGCTCGGGCTTTCCACACCGTCATCACTTGTATGTACTAAATTATATATTATTTATTTTATTTTATCAACTAAATTTGCTAATTTTTTAGATTCAGTACTACCAATTTTAACATATTTAAGATAACAATCAGAACATAAAGGTACATATTCCACATCTTTTTTCGTTCCATCATCAATTACCACAATAGGTCCTTGATCAGTAAATTTACCATTTATCTTTCGCGCATTAAAAATAGCTTTTTTCCCACATGGACATAAACTAGTACTTCCTACTTCCTCCACTATATCCGCAATCGCAAATATTTGCGCCACTCCTTCCCCAAATATTTCTCCTTTAAAATTACTCTTTAAACCATAACAAATAACGGGAATATTAATTAAATGAGCAATGGTCCACAATTCTCTAATTTGGGAAGCATTTAATAAATCGACTTCATCAACTAAAATAACTTTAGCTGTGTAATATATTTTGTAATTCTTATCTCTTAATAAAGATTCATTTTCTTTAAGTAAAATATCAACTACTCTATTCATGCCATTACGCGATATAATAGCGTTTTTCCCCTTTGTATCCTTGATAGATTTAATAATAACTACTTTAAAGTTATTTGCTTCATAACTATAGGCTGTTTGTAAAATATTAAGCGTTTTTCCGCCATTCATTGCACTATACTTATAAATCATATCAGCCATAACACTCACCCTACTTATAGTATAGAATAAATAATTTTATCTCGCAAGAAAAATATCACCTAAGATTTTAAAGTTTCTGTTTCTAAAAAAGCCTTTCTTCTTTCTTTTTCGATTTCTTTTAAACTTTTATCTGGTGTTGGCAAATCTTCTGGCATTGTTCCACCAATATCTTGAATAGCTTTACGTACTTTTTGACCAACTTCATAATGCACATTATTTGCCTTATTTTCGCCTTGAACATTATCTCTAATTAATTTTTGCTCAGTTTGAGATATTCTAAATAAATTGGCAATTAACTCCTCACTACCCATATTATCTAAAATATCTTCACGATAACGCAACCCTTTTCTCTTAGCGATATCATCAGCGGTTTCGCCATTGTATAATCCTCTGTAACCCGCATTATGAAATTTATCGAAGTTTTTAACTCCGGCTTCTTTAGCGGCCTTATTTAAAGAATAATTTCCTTTTTTAGTTAAATTTCGATTATAAAATCTTTTTTCTTCTTCCGTTAATAAACTATACTCAGTTTCATTAATTTCTTGTTTTCTTGTTTGTACGGCAAAATAAGTTTGGGCAAGTGCAATGACTCTTTTTCTACTATCCCCATTTTGGGCAATCAAATAACAAGCATATCTTGATAGCTTATAATCTTTTTGTTTTCTTTCTGCTCCAGAGCCAATAGCAACCATTTTGCCGACGTCGGCAAAATGGTCCTCTTCCACATATTTACTTAATTTACAAGCTTCTTTAGCTTTATCAATTACTACTTCAAAATTACTCCATTTGGAATAATCCAATACTTTTTGCAATTCCCTTGCATACCAATATTCATGACCATAGTCATCTACATGTTTAATACTTTCAAAGACACTTTCATTGTATTTTTCTAAATTTCTTTCTTCTTTCATTTCTTTCACCCTCCTGAATTATAAATTAATATTACCATGTATTTACCTTGTGATGCAACTATTTTCTAGAAAAAAATTAAAAAAAATAAAAAGTGAGTTTTTTCTCACCTTATAATTTTTCAATCGTTTTTAAAAAATCTTTGCTTTTTAGATAAAGACCGGTATAGTCATCATAATAATTAGTTAAAAAATTATTAATTTCTTTGACTATATCCTCTTTTAAAGATAACTTACTAATACTTTTAATATCGACTAAATAATACATATTTAAAGTTTTGATAATAGATAAAGGGACAATTCTTTCTCCCCGGTAACAATTCTTACAAATAAGGCCTCCCCGTTCGCTAGCTAGTGTCACAATTTCTTTTTTATTACCACAACTAATACAACTAGTAAGATTTAACCCGACTCCTAAATGCTCTAATAATTTAACTTCTAAAATATTAGTAATTACCATGGGATCTAATCCTTCTTCAATTTTAAGAAGGGCACTTAAATATTCATCATAAATAGAACTATCAACCGTTTGCTTTAAAACTTGATGGACTAAATCAGTTAGATATGATGCATAACTAATGAGTAAAATATCACTCCGAATATTTTTAAAACTATTTTTAATATCGACTGATACTAAAGTTGATAGTTTTCCTTTTTTATAATAAATATGGAAATCGCCATAACATAATTTCATCGTCACACTTCGAAGCTGACTTTTAATACTCATAGCACCCTTACAAATAATACCAATAATGCCATATTCTTTCGTCATAACATTAATAATTTTCGAAGTATCACCATAAGGAGTTTCTGTTATAACTATCCCTTCAACACTCTCTAACACCCTAAACCTCTAATCTAATTATTTATCACATTTCTTATAATTTAAATAATCTTCAATTTTTCCGCTTTTTTTAAACTTATCCCAAGCTTCTTTTTTATTCATTTCTTTCACCTTCCTATTAATATAATGGGAAGAACGAAATATTTTTATTCATAATCAAAGAAACCTAATTCTTTTAAGTATCTTTCTTTATCTTTCCAATCTTCTATTACTCTTACGTATAAATCTAAATAAACTTTTTTTTCTAACATTTCTTCTAAATCTTTCCGGGCTAAAGTTCCCACTTTTTTAATCATTTCGCCTCCAGAGCCAATAATAATTTTTTTAATATTAGGTTTATCCACAATTATATCGACACTTATTTTTATCAAATCTTTTTTTTCTTCAATATGATGTGCATGACAAGTAATGGCATGCGGTATTTCATCTTCGGTATTTTGCAATAATTTTTCTCTGACGATTTCGCCCGCCATAAAACTTAAAGAACTATTGGTAATTGTTTCATCATCATAATATTTCACATTGTCTTTTAAATAAGTTTTAATAACTTCAATTAAATGAGCCACATTATCATTTTCTTTAGCACTCACTGGCACAATCTCGGAAAAGTTATAATCTTTATATTCATTAATTGCCATGATTAAAGTTTCGTTCGAAACTCTATCTATTTTATTGATTACTAAAATAACCGGAATCTTATTTTGAAATAAAGAATCCATTAAAAATTTATCCCCTTTACCAATGCCAGCTTCAATATCCACCACTAATAAAACTAAATCAACATCTTTCGTTAAAGATAAGGCTTGTTTATTTAAAACTTTCCCTAGTTTATTTAAAGGTTTGGAAATCCCTGGAGTATCGACAAATATTATTTGATAACCATCTTCATGATAGATGCCTTCGATAATATTACGGGTAGTTCCGGAAACTTTACTCGTAATGGCAATCTTATGCTCAAGTAAACTATTTAATAAAGTACTTTTCCCTACATTGGGTCTTCCCACTATACTTACAAATCCACTCTTCATAATTACTCCTAAAATATAGTCATAAATAGCTTAATAAAGTAAGGAACAAAAATAATTAAATTAACAATTAAAGCTAAGATGGTCATTATCCCGGTCGCCGCTGATCCACAATCTTTAGCTATTTTAATATATTCATTATAATCTAAAGTAACGGCATCACAAGCCGCTTCAATGGCGGTATTCAGTAGTTCAATAATCGTTATTAAACAAAGGCTACCAAAGGCAATAACCCATTCTAAAAAACTGATGTCAAAAGAAACACCCATAATAATAATTAAACATGCACAAATAGCTTCGATTAAAAATGATGATTCATTTTTAAAACAATAAGCCAGTCCTTGAGATGTATACTTACATTTATTTAAAACATTTCTTACTAAACTAACTTCTCTCTTTTCTTGTTTTTTCATCTTCATCTAACATCTTCTCCTGCAACGTAAACATGACCTTTTCATCTTCTTTTTCCATATGATCATAACCAAGCAAATGGAGTAAGCCATGGCACACGAGAAAGGCAAGTTCTCTTGCCTCACTATGACCATAATTATTTGCTTGTTCTATCATCCTGGGGATACATACATAAATTTCTCCCAAAAAACGTATCTTATTATACACTAATATGCCATTATCTTCAAATGCAAATGATATAACATCTGTAATACTATCTTTACCTCGATAGTTTTTATTAATTTCCCTAATTTTTTCATTATCTACAAAGACAATACTTAAAGTAGCGTTTTTAACATTTTCATGTTTTAAAACTCTCTTAATTAAACTATCTAAATAACTATAATCTTTATTATAACCAAATTCATCTGTAATCTTATAATCTATCATTTAAAATATAACTCCCCAATAACCAAATATATAAATACCAAATAACACTATTACAACTATCCATAATATATTATAAAATAAATCACTTTTAAAGAAGTCTGGAAGGTGTCTTCCTATCGCCGTTAATCCTATATATAATAGATAACCAATAACTCCTCCTAAAGCATTTAATAAAATATCATCAATATCAAAACTTCTGCCAATTTGGAGTTGGACAAATTCGATAGTTAAACTCGTAACGAAAGTCGTAATTAAAACTGGCCATATCTGTTTCGGATTAACATACTCACCTATTAAATAACCAAAAGGAACAAAAATAAGAATATTACCAAAAATACTATAATTAAACATCGTAGTTCCAAACTCATAACGTGTTATTTCGGAGAAAGGAATTAAATTAATTCCACTGCCACTATTGAGTTCCGTCATTGTTAATATTTCAAATAAAAGCCAAATATAAATAATGGAAAATAAATAACTTAATTCTTTATGTAAACAAAATCTTTCCCGATGATTTCTTAAATAAAAGAATCTAATCATCGCAATAGCAACAATAAAAACTACTAACATTGGCCAAATATTATTAATTATTTTCATTATTAGGTTTTGAATCATTTTCACTACCTCCTAAAATTTGTGCTACTTCACCAATGTTCTCTTTGGTTACTATAAATACTTCTACATATATTGTACTATCATTTACTTCTTTTTTCAAAACTTTTTTATATAAAATAGCTTCATTTTCGCTTAATTTTAATTTAACTTTCTCTTCGGCTAATTTTAAGGCTTTATTATATGATTCCTTCTCACTTAATTTTCGCACACTTTCTTCATATTCTTTTTCTTCCACAAAATTGATCGCAAAATCATTTAACTCATATAAAATAGTTTTTTTGACTCTTTTATTTTCGATCCGACTTTTAAAAATATCATATTCACTATCCCCAATTTTAACACTTAAATTAAATCTTTTCTTACCTGTATATTTAGAATAATATTCATTGTAAGGAACAGTTACTTTAACTTTATACCAGACTTCTCCATATACCTCTCCACTTGCACACACAATATTTTTAACTTCTTCATTATGTGTTATTTCCCCCGTGATAATAACTTCCCCTTTGGTTACATAATCATTTATTTCTTTTAAAGCTACACCCCGATATAAATTAAGACTGGTTATTTTGGCATCGGTCTTACTTATAATATTACACTCATCATACCCCTCTTCCTCTTTAGGAATAGTTTTCTCTGTTACATAAACATTCATAATTAACCCATCATATTTTATTTCTAACCATTCTAAAGTATCTTTATTATGATCTAAAATATCATTTACTACTTTTTCTATTTGAGAATGGCTTTTCTTTAAAGTTAAAGTTTTAATCCCTCTACTAGAAAGTTCTTTTTCTAAAATATTTTGAATATTCTTATTAGGACTTTTAATATCAATTCTAAAAATAACCATATTAGCTAAAAATAAAATAATAATACTTAAAATACTACTAAGAAAGAAAACTATATATTTTTGCATAATTTCTTTTACTTTTAATAAACCACTAGAAGAAGATATTTCTATTTTATAACTAACTAAATATTTTTTTATTCTCTCATAATCTTTTAAATTAGTTTTAATTAATACTTCATTATTATATTTTTTATTATCATAAATCGTAATTCCTATTTCACTAAGTTTAGTTAAAATATTATAATAACTATTAGTTTTTATTTTAACCCAAACTATTTCTTTTTTAATCATAATTAAACTCTACTTTCTCTAACTTACCTTTAATTAATAATTCTTGTTTCGTCATTTGTTTAATTTTTAAATTTTCCCCATTTATATAAACGACTTTATTATTTATTTTTAAAACTATTTCTGTATCACTTAATTTATTTAATTTAGTAAAATTAAAGACATGCAAAGTATCATCATAGATGGTTATGAAGTTATCTAAATCAAATAAAAAATTTTTAAAAGACTCTTTAAAATGTAAATTATTCATCTCTTAATTATATTCCTGACTTAAGTTTATAAAACTTGAATACTAAAAAAATATATATTATAATAGCCTAACAAGTTGGTGATTTATTTATGGCAATTAGTTATGAAGCATTTAAAAATTTAGAAGAGTTTGAAAGAATAGAAATGGGAATTATAGATTTTTATCCCTTTTGTAATATCAAAAAAGATTATAAAAGCGTTAACAATCTTGCCCGTCGCTATGCCATTACTCGTATTTACTGGCTATATAAAAATTTAAAAGATACCCCTCTAGAAGAAATGACAGAGCAATTTTTAGAAGACCAAATGAAATGGTATTTTAATTCTAACAGAATTATTAAAGAAAATAATTGGTTTGTATATTTAAAAAGTATTATTTTTATTTTAATTCTTAATGGCTCTTGGTTTCAAATAGAAGAAGATAAATTATTAAAAGCAATTGAATTTTGTTTAAAAAAAGGTGAAGATGTTAATGAAAAAGTATTTACTGAACCATCTTATTATCGTTATCATTCTTATGTCTTAAAAGGAGATTACATAGATAATTGTAGTTTTATTCATTTAGCCCTTAATACGCACTATTCAACTCAATTTATTGTTTCCTTAATTGAACTATGCAAACAATATGGTTTTAATGTAAATAATATTTCCGCTTATTTTAATAGAACTATCGCTCATGAAGCCATAGAAGCAAAATGTCATGAAAAATATGAGGGTGATATATTACCTATAATAGAAGCATTAGGGACTAATTTTGATACCTCAATTACTGATAGTAATAATAATAATGTTTATCAATTAATTTTAGAAATATTAGAAAAAGCAAAAATAAATTTTGAATATTTTAAAGGCGACGAACGGGCCAAAATGAAAATATTTGAATTTATTAAAGATTTAGAAGCTTGTAAAGAATATATTCAAAATTTATCTAATCCTAATATTAAAAGAAGACAAAAATAATATTTAGCCATACTAAAAGGTGTTATGATTTTCATAACACCTTAATTATTTAATTTCTCTTTAACCATTTGGCTTACTTTAGACATATCAGCATTACTTAAATGTTCCGTTACATATTTCATAACTTTGCCCATATCTTTCATACTAGTAGGATTAATACTTACAAAAGCCTCATCCACACATTTAGCTATTTCTTCTTCACTAGCTTCTTCCGGCAAATAACAAGATAAAATTGCAATTTCTTTTTGTAAATCATCAGCTGTTTCTTTTTTACCTAAATCTAAATATTCTTTAACAGAATCATTTCTTTGCTTTACTTGTTTTTTTAAAACACTAATGACTACTTCATCTGTTAGTTCACATTTCTTATTAATGGCTTCTAATTGTAAAGCACTCTTTAACATTCTTAAGACTGATAGTTTAAATTTATCGCCACTTTTTAAAGCATCTTTTAAATCATTATTAATTTGTTCAACCATTTTGTTACCTTTCCTTAATTATGATTTCTTTTGTGAGAATTTTTAATGCCTTCTTCTTTTTTAATTCTTCTTTCAACTCCAGGTTTAATATGGAATTTTCTCTTCTTAAGTTCTGAAGGGACACCGCTTCTAGCAACTTTAACTTTAAATTTTTTTAAAGCTCCATCAATGTTACCATTTTGCACTACAACCTTTGTCATATTTTTCGCCCTCCCTTCGCTTTTTTCTACAAGATATTATAACACCTAGAAAGGTATTTGACAACAACAAAGTGCCAAATGAACGTTAATTTAATGACTTATCTAATTGTGACTTGAACACACCTTCTTTTTGTAAAAAGTTTGGCTAGGGAGTCGCCAATGGAAGTACCTATTTCATAGATTTTATCCATGATTTTAATTATTCCTTCTAAAACGGGTCCTGATAAAGACCCACCTTTTATTTCTAATAATTCTTCATTACTTAACATAGGACCTCCTACTTACAAGCCTTAGAGTTCACGGTGCCATTTAAAACTCCAGCGAAAAACACTACAATTCCGGAAACAATTCCCGTAATTAAAGTAACCATACTGGCACTCATCGCTCCTCCTTGTAACTTTAACATTTCTTCATTATTTAATTTAATCATTATTACCTCCTCATTTAAATAATTTTAAAATAAATGTTATAATTTTTTCTTTACCATAATAAAGAGTAACTAACCCTGCTTCATTATCATATAGTTCTTTATCTAGATTAAGATCTATTTGTTGATATATTACTTCATCAATCACTTCATATTCGCCATACTCATCAATTTCATAATTTACTTTTTGCTTGTTAAAATATAAGGTTCGGTTTTCGCTTAAGGCATCAGAGAGTGTTCCGTTGGCCATAATGCTTAAAACTAAACCATCATAAACGCCATAACAAGTTATCTTTTTCGTTATGTAATGCGTATTAGAATAAATAATTAAAAAGATGATTAATAAAGCAAATAATAAATCGAGAAAGATACCTCTAGGAATTTTCAGGTGCAATAGTTTTTGATAATTGATTTTTAAGTAATTCATTGTGACCCTCTACTTCAATAATATTTTTAAATAATCTTTTTTGATTTTTATGAGATATATAAATAATGGTTTTATTCTTAAAATAATTCTTAATATTTTTAATTATTTTACTTTCTAACTTTTTATCTACTTCACTTAAAGCCTCATCTAAAATAATAATACTCGCCTTCTTCAAAAGTCCTCTTGCTAAAATTATTCTTTGCCTTTCACCTCCTGATATGTTTTTAGATGCACTTTCTACTAAAGATTCATATCTTAATCCTTTTTTCGAAACAATATCTTCAATTTCACAGATATCACAAATATCTAAAAAATCTTGATGGGCAATATCTCTACTGGCTAAAATATTTTCTCTAATTGTGCCCGTAAATAATTCTTCATGTTGGCCAATATATAAAATATTATTTCTAATCGTATTAATATCAATATCCTTAATATTTTCTTTACCTATGAGTATTTCTCCTTTATTTATTTGGTAATCTTTATTAAGTAAATGACATATTGTACTTTTCCCTGATCCACTGGGTCCATCTAATAAAATATGCGTATTTTCTTTAATCGTAAAAGAAACATCATCTAAAACATTAAAATAATTATTGTAAGAGTAACTAACATTTTGAAAGACAATATCGCCTTTTAGACTATCTTTAATTTTATTATTATCTTCTTCTTCAATTCCTAAAAACTCTGCAATTTTTCCAAAAGAGGCTTTAATATAATTAAATGTCGGAATAACCCCAATTAAATTTTTAAGAGAATCAATGCCATAAGATAAAATAATATTAAAAGTAAATAAATTAATTAAATCTAACTTTTTATGAATAACTAAATATAATCCCACCGAATTTAGAATAAAGAAACAAAGCTCTAGTAAAACATCTTTTCCTAAATTAGTGAAATTTAAATAACTATTAAATTCATAATTATTCCAAAAATATTTAGCTAAGACTTTTTCAATTTTCTCTAAAGCAATATTTTTAATATTTAAATTTTTAATACTTTCTAAATTGGTAATATTTTCATATATTACACTATTAAAATCAGTTTCATAATTTAAATTTTCTAAAACTTTATAGTAAATACTTTTACTAATAACTATCCCATAAAAACTATAGATAATAATAAAGATTATTAAAATAATTGTTAGTGTTTTATTTAAAATAAATAAAATCACTAATGATAATATAAGCAAGAGCATATCCAAGAAAGATGAAACAAAAAGATCCGTAAAAAGTTTTTTAATGAAAGAAAGTTCTGATATTCTTGTTACTATCTCTCCTGGCATTCTACTCTTTATATGTTTTAAAGGAAGGTTAAATAAATGATTTAAAAAACTAGGATAAATGATGGTATCAAGGCGATTACTTAAATGGTTTTCATAATAACTTTTAGCATATATTGTTAATATTTTACATATAGTTAATAAACCAAAGGCCATAATTAAATACTTAAAATAGTTCTGATTATAACTAATTAAATTACTTCCTACTTTTAAGTAAAAAGAAGTAATAATAGCTAGGATTGTCCAAATAAAACTTAAATAAATTATTTTACTAATAAGAAACTTTTCCTTAAAAAGAATATTAATAAATAACTTTTTAATGGTTAGAGATTCATCCATTTTAATTAAATTATCTCTTACTTTAGAAAGGATGATATGACCGGTAAATAATTTATTAAATTCTGTTAAAGCCATTTTCCTATATCCAATGCTTGGGTCCATGAGATATACCATATTTTTCCTAATGTCTTTAACAACGACAAAATGCTCTAAACCATTTTCGAGTTTTAAATGGGCAATAAAGGGAAAAGTTAAACTATTTATAGTTAAATCATGCTCCAAAACCCCTTCGGAATCAAAGCCCCATTTATTGAAAGCTCTAACTATTTGATAAGCATTCGTGCCATTATAATCCGTTAAAGTATCTTCCCTTAACTTTTCTAAGGTAATATAACCACCATAATACATAATAATCCACTGCATACAACATACGCCACAGTCTTTAAAATCATGTTGCAAAACTGGTTTTAAATTTTGCATATTTTTCCTCCCTTCACTATTATTATTCGTCACTAAGTACCCAATTTCCTTTTTTTTAAAGCAAATTTTTTTAAAAAATTAAAACTTTTTTACCAATTATTATATATTTGGTAACAAATCTGGTAATTTTATTAAAATTTAGAACATAAAATATACTAAGTTTATTTTAGGAGGATAATGATGATTAATAAACAAAATTTATGGTTTGTAACTTTATTTTCTTTAATATTAATATTAGGAATTTATTATGTAAGTATCGATGATGAAGTAACCTCTGTTTTAAAAGCGGAAAATGATAATCAAAGTAATGAGGTTATCGAAATAAATGAGTCCGATGTTTTAGTCGCTTTAGAAGTGGAAAACGATGAAGAAAAACAAGCTTTAATGGAAGAGTATCAAAATATCTTATTAGATGGCGATAGTACCATCGAAGAAAAGAATGTCGCCTATGAAAATATGCAAAAGTTAAATAATGCTAAAACAGAAGAAGAAAAAATTAAAAACTTAATCAAAGAAAAATTTTCTCTTAATTCTTTTGTCAAAATAAAAGATACCTCTATTAGTATAGTAGTATCTTCTAAAGATCATAATAACGAAAAAGCTAATAAAATCATTAGAGCCATCCAAGAATTATACGAAGATGAAAAATATATAACCGTTAAGTTTAATTCATAAATGGGCATACCCATTTATTTTTTTAAGGCATTGCTTTAAAAATTATCAACTTTTTATATTAACATTTTTAACTGTCTGAATTTAAGTTTTACATATCTGGCGGCGGATCGCCATGATGAGAACCTCAACCCATCATGGCGATTATATTTGGGATTTATCATTAACCTAAAACTACGTATGGATTCCCAATGGAACCTTCTCCACCGACCCCAATATTTACATCGGATTCAAGATAGAAGACAGGACGAACCGCATGCGACCAGTTTAGCACGTGGTAGCTCTCCTCTTGGTCATTTGGCACGGCCCATGAAGTGTAACGGCCGCCGACCCAGCCGCTGCCCTCTCCATCCCTGGTCATCGACCATTCATGATCCGTTGTTGGTGCAATTGAGCCTTTTGGAGTGTTCGTTGTTCCATTTAATCCATTTTGAATAAATAACCAATTACTTGTATTTTGACTTCCTGCATATAAATAGTCACTTAAGTACATTAACCCTATTTTATTTCCAGTAAAATTTTTTGTCCTTTCATTTTGAAATACTGTTGGATTACTACTTGATGGTGAATCTCCTATATAATATGTTGTTGGTGATATCCATGTTGTCCATTTCTCTTCTTTCATATAACTGTATTTGCCATTTTTTATAAATATATTTGGATATGTTGATGTATTTGTAGTGTTTCCGTTTAATCTCTTATATAAATCCGCATCTGGCCAGGTTGTATTTGATCCAGCACTATTGTGCCATTGAAATGTGCTTGTACTACTTCCTTGAACTAATTTTGTCGCTTTGATTAGTTTTAATCTTCCTTCTGTATCTATTCCTATTATTCTATACATGTATATATCCATATTGTCTTTACACTCTTGTTGATTTTTTGCTCCGAAACAGATAAAGTTATCTGTTACTGTATCTTTATCTCCAACGAATCTTCTTAAATCATCTTTGACATTACCTGTTATTGTTTCATTTCTTACTTTTAAATCATCTTCTGATTCCAAACTATGTGAATTGGCTATTATTTCATCTAAAGTCATTCTATGTACAAAATATAATGCACAATATACTGTTGTTGCTGTATTTACCGTTATTTCAAAAGAACTATTATTAAACGTTATTACATCTGATGTATTTAATTCTTTTCCATCGCCATCATAACATTCTGCTTTAAGAAATCCAATGTCAGAAGAATCTGTTGGCCATGTATTTCTATTTTCTTGTGGTTCACCATCTAAATAATATGCTAATGTACTTTTAGTTTTAATATTTTCTTGTTCACTATAACTCACTTTATTTATGTCTTTATCTCTATTGGCATATGATTTAAATGTTAGATACAACATAGGTATTTCTAATACCAATAATGCTATTACTACATTTCTAAACACTTTTCTCTTCATTACATTCACTCCTAACTCTCTTTAACAAAATAAGCATAGCAAGTATTTGGCTTGCCTGCTTTAAAACTAAACTTGCCATTTTCATAACCAGTTATTGTTATGCCATCATTACTACTACATTTGGCTTCTAAATAAGAATAACTACTTAAATCAGCACTACTATTAACAAAACGATAATGTTTGTCTTTATATTCTTCAACGCCAAATTCTTCATCTTCCACTAATACATAGACTGTTATATCAGTATTGAAATCTTTATCGTAATATATATGACATACTACTTGCTTTGGGCCAAGTTTTCCACCTTCATCTTGAACTGTAAATTTTATTATTCCATTTTCTAAACTATAATTAGAATAAGTTAATTCTTCTTTAGATGGAGTACAATTACTCATTTCTTCATTTAAATGATAACCATAAACTGGTATATTTGTTGATAAATTATATTTTTTACTATCAGTTCGATCTTGTAAATAAATTTGAACATTTAAATCAGCTCCTGCTACTTTACTAGGCAGTCCTTCCCCACTACTTTTAGCAAAATTACCTATTTTGGTACTTAATATAGGTATTTCATTATTACTACTATAATAGGCATATGAATTATGTGATGAAATAAGCCATATAACTTGAATTATAATTACTAAAGCAATAATTATTAAACTTTTATGTTCTTTAAAGATTTTTAATAATTTACTTACTTGCATATTCTCTATCCTTTTCTATTTTTATCATGAATTATTTTTCATATTTTATACAAATTCTTAAAATGTTGTAAATGCCGAAATTAATAAATATAAAAAATATTTTCCTATCCTATATATCTATTCTAACATATATTGTCGTATTTTTGTACTATTAAATTAAAAATATTAAGAGAAAGTTTACAATTTAGTAAAAAGGATGGATAAAAATGGTAAAAGAATATTTATTTGAAAACTTAATTGATTTAAGAGAATCTAGAGGATTAAAGCAAAAAGATATGGCTAAAATATTACATGTATCAAGACCTAATTATACAAGATGGGAAACTAAAGCCACTATTATACCTTTAAAAAAACTTAATGAATTATGTAACTACTTTAAAGTTGATATGGATTATATTGTAGGTTTTAAAAGAAAAGCTAAACCTATGCATAATGATAATGTTTTAGATAAAAAAGTAATTGGGGAAAATATTCGTAAAATAAGACACAAATATAATTTGAGTCAAAATGATTTAGCTAATATTTTAAACACTACTCATTCAGTTATAAGTTATTATGAAAATGGTAAAACTTTAATTCTTACTGCCTTCTTAATTGAAATATGTGAAAGATATAATGAATCAATGGATCAAATATGTAATCGGAAATAATTTTCAATTTGGCGAGCACTGATCGCCAAATTAACTTTATTTCACTATCTTAAGTTATTACGAAAGAATTTATTATATTAATTATGTTATTTAAAATAACTTATCTAGCAGAAAGTTTAGAAATTAAATTAAAAGTAAAATTATGGAAAGAATATAAAGAAAATATTAAATTAATAATTAATATATAATTTTAAAAAAATTGATAATTAATAATACTTTGCAATTGGCCAATCACTGATTGACCAATTTACTTAACCTTATATTAGAGAACTTTTATAGTAAAAATTAATATTTGTAATAAAAAAATTATTTTTTTAATATGTTCGACAAAAAGTGACAAAATAAACATTTCTTGTTTGATATAATACAACCTTATTAAGGAGAAATTATTATGCATGAACAAGATTATTTTAATGAAATAAGAAGTATTATTGAAAATGTGGAAGTAAATAAAAAAGTTAGAGAGTATAAAAATAATTATGATGATTTAATAGCTAAATGGAATATTGGGAAATTACTAGTAGAAGCCCAAGGTGGAGAAAAAAGAGCCAAATATGGTAATAACTTAATAAAAAGATGGTCAGAAATATTTGTGAATGAATATGGAAAACAATACAGTGTTACAAATTTAAAATACATGAGACAATTTTATTCAGCATTCTCAATTGGTCAACCAGTGGTTGGCCAATTAACATGGTCTCATATCATCAAATTATTACCCATTAAAAATGAAAATGAAAGAAATTATTATATTAACTAAGTTATTTTAAATAATTTGTCTAAAAGAGAATTAATTAATGAAATTAAAAGTAATGCATTTAATAGACTGTCCTATGCTGATAAAGAAAATATTAAATTAATTAATAATGAAGAAGATAAATATAATTTAACTCTATCAGATATGATTAAAGATCCTATTATTATTAAAACGGATAAAAATATAAATAACTTAAATGAAAAAGCTATTCATAAATTACTTATTGAAATGCTAGAGCAAAGATTTCTAGAGTTAGGTGTGGGATTCACTCTTGTTGGTCATGAATATAAAATAATTAAAGATAATATAACTTATAAAATTGATTTATTATTCTTTAATGTTAAATTAAATTGTTATATACCTATAGAAATTAAAAATCGAAATATAACACCAGAAGATATTGGACAAATAGAATTTTATACACATTTAATAGATGATAATATTAAAGAAATATATAACAATCCAAGTATTGGTCTTATATTAGTTAAAAAGAAAAATAAATATGTTTTAGAATATGCTACAGGAAAAAACAATATTTTTGTTTCTAGTTATTTATTAGAAAAAATTTAAAAAATAATATATTATTGGTTTTATACCTCATTATTTGAATTAAAACTATATTAAAAATGTCAGAAATGTTTGTTTAGAACAATATTGTCAAAATAACGGTTTTATATACAATAATTTCTTATGAGTTTCCAATTGTCCAATCAGTGATTGGACAATTAAGTTTGTCATATATAATATAATTATTAATACTCTAAAGAAATGGTTAAAATATGAGCAATTTTATTCAACATTTTCAATTGGTCACGCAGTGCGTGGCCAATTCAATTTAACATGGATTCATATTAAAAGTTTATTAATAGAACAAAAGAAATTAGGCAATTTTTACAACGTTTCAAAAAGGTGGCGCAATGGGCCACCTATTTATTTGGACTTATATTAAATTTTCTTACTAGCAAAAGATGAAAACGAATAAATTATATTTTTAACATAAAGTATTAATTAGAAATGCAGCATATAAAGGAACTGATTTAATTCTTGTTTCAGAACTATAACCAAAATCTTTTAAACTAATTCTAATTTTATATTTAGGATGATATAAATCATCATAAACTTTTAAACTTTTAGCCTGAGTATGTTCCTCAGCCTTAACTTCAATAGGAATTATTCCATCATTCTTAGTTGAAATTAAAAAATCAACTTCAGAATCCCTTAATCCTTTCCAATATAATAAATCTAATCCATTAGCTTTCAGTTGATTAGCTACATAATTTTCCGTAATAATGCTTTTATATATTTTCATATCATCAAGAAGAATAGTTTTAATATCATTGTTTACTAACCTATTAAAAATTCCTACATCTGAATAATAAACTTTGAATTTTTCATTATCTACAAATCCCAATAATGGCTTTTCTGGTTTTTTAACACATTTACATAATTGAACAATATTGCTTTCAATTAACCATTCTAATGGCAATAAGTATTCTCTAGATTTAGCATCTGTTTCAATTACGGAATATTGAAACTTTTTAGAGGCATTTTGTAATTGTGATGGTAGCGAATTATATATATTTTTTATTTTAAGGGTTTCGTATATATTTTTCACATGATTATTCATATCATTCATATAATCTTCTATTATATTATTAAGTATAGATAAATCATAATTATAATTATCATCTTTGCAACTAACCAATGCTTTGACACTTTCTGGCATTCCTCCAGATAACATATATCTTCTATAATACTCTATCGCTTTTGTATGAGTTACTCCCATCGATTCATTATTTTTAAAACAAGATTTTATTTTATTTAATAATAGGTCTTGATCAAACGCCATTAAAAATTCTTCAAAATCCATTGGATACATATATAGTCTAGTAACTTTTCCAACCGGAAAAGGTTTATCTAGTCTAGCAAGTTTTACTCCAAGTAAAGAACCAGCGCAAATAATTCTAACATTGCTATGCTTCTCATTAAAAAATTTTAGCTCTGAAATCAACTCTTCGCTAACTTGTATTTCATCAATAAATAAAACACTATCTTCTTTATCAAAATCAAAATCTAATAATATTTTTAAATCATTATACTTTTTTTCTGATGAAACATCAGAAGCATATAATTTAACAACTTCTTTATCATTTAATAAATTTATTTTTTTATAATTTTTAAATTCATTTTTACAAAATTCATCAATTATAAACGTTTTTCCACATTGTCTAACTCCCAAAACAAGTAATGGTTTAAAATCCGTTTCGTTTTTCCAATTAATTAAATCATTATATATCTTTCTTTTCATCAGTTTTCACCTTTGCTTTAATTAACCTAATTATAGCATACTTACACCTTTTTGCACCCACTTTTCATGAAAATTTACACTTTTTTGTAATCACATTTGAATTTAATTAATTGAAAATCAATTAAATTCTTGTTAAAATTTCATTTTTATGCATTCTTATAGTATCATTAACAAAATTTAAAATATATGCATAAATTTTATCAATTATTTCCAATTTGGCCGGCATTGTCGGCCAAATTACATAATCTCACTTTCTTAAACTATTATCAATAATGATGAGAGCAAAAGAAATTAGACAATCCTACTTTCCAAATTGGGCCCACACTGTGTGCCCAATTGACATATTCTCATTTTAGAGAATTATTACCCATTAAAAATGAAAATGAAAGAAATTATTATATTAACCAAGTTATTTTAAATAATTTATCAGTTAGAGAATTAATTAATGAAATTAAAAGTAATGCATTTAATAGATTATCTTATGCTGATAAAGAAAATATTAAATTAATAACTAATGAAGAAGATAAATACAATTTAACACTTTCTGATATGATTAAAGATCCCATTATTATTAAAACGGATAAAGATATAAATAATTTAAATGAAAAGGCTATTCATAAGTTATTAATTGAAATGCTAGAGCAAAGATTTCTAGAGTTATGTTTAGGATTTGCTCTAGTTGGTCATGAATACCCTTTAAAAATAAATAATAAAACTTATCGTACTGATTTATTATTTTTTAACTATGAAATAAATGCTTTTGTCGTTGTCGAAGTTAAAAATGAAGAATATAAACCATCACAAATTGGTCAAATAAAATTTTATATGGATTATATAAATAAGAATATTAAAAAAGAACATCATGCTAAAACAGAAGGAATATTAATAGTTAAAGAAAAAGATAAATATGTTATGAAGTATATAAATGATAAAGGAATTTATATAACATCATTTAAATTATTAAATAATATGAAAGATAAAATTTTAAAATAATTATTAATTTGGCACGCAGTGCGTTCCAAATTAAGATAATGGAAAAGGTGGCGCAGCGTGCCACCAATTTATTTCTTAGATATTTTAGTTACTTTTTTAATATTAACATCATTTTTATGTTTAGCATAATATTCTGGATTTAACCACACATTTTTAAAATCAGTCCAACTTACTTTAGAATTATTAGTTTTTTCTTTCACTATTTTACTAGAATTACTTTCTGTAAATATTTCTCTTATATAACTTATTAAAGTTAAAAATTCCATGACAATTGCGGGAGTTAAAAGCCAAAAGTATAAACTAGTCCTAGAGGCATTAATAATTAAATTTCGAAATTCTAAAGGGAGAAAGGTTGCTTTAGTTATATCACTTACGAAAAAAGTTAAAATAACACAGATAGCTAAAATCCAAGTTTTAACTTTGCCAACCATATTAGATTGGACATTATAGTTATAGTTATATTTCATTACTTGAACTAAAACAATTAATAATTCAATTACAATGGGAATAATGGCATAAGGTGTAATTAAATATAAAACAATAAAATTCATAATCGTAAATAATTTATCAGCGGCACCATCAAATAAAGAGCCAAAGAAAGTAGAAGCTTTAAACTTACGGGCTAGGATACCATCAATACTATCTGTCAAATAACAAATTAAGGCAAGTATACTAGTATAATAACCACCATAAGTTCTATAGATAGGAACTAGAATAATAGTTCCAATAACTCTAATAAATGTTAATAAATTAATAATTAATAATTTGAAAACCATAATGCCTCCTACTTATTTTTTTTACCATTAAGATAACTTTTAATATCCATTATATTTTTACCAATCGGTTTTACCATATCAAAATAAATAATTCCATCTAGGCAACCAATACCTAAACTATTCTTATCTTGATAAATCTTTCCTACTTCTTTATTACCCTCATCATAATGAGCTTTCACGATTTTAACTTCTTCATTAAAGATAGTCGTTTTCGATAATGGCCAAGGACTAAAGGCTCTTATTTTATTATAGACATCTTTAACAGGCATGCTAAAATCTAACTCTTCCATTTCTCTTTCAATCATTGGAGCAAGAGTAGCGTATCCATCATTTTGTTTTATCCTTTTAATATTACCACTTATTATATTTTCTAAATTATTAAGTAAAATATTTGCTCCTAAACTACTTAATTTATCATGAAGAGTCCCAACATCATCACTATCTAATATAGGACACTCATAAATATCTATAATATCTCCCGTATCCATTCCTTCATCCATATACATTAGAGTAACACCCGTTTTATCTTCGCCATTTAATAAAGCCCATTGAATGGGGGCACTACCCCGATATTTTGGTAAAATAGAGGCATGAATATTAATACAACCAAACCTTGGATAATCAAGAATAACTTTGGGTAATATCTTGCCATATGCACAAGTGACAATTAAATCAGGTTGATATTTTAAAATATCTTCATATTCTAATTTTAATTTATCGGGAGTTAACACGGGAATATGATGCTCTAAAGCATAAGCTTTCACAGGAGATGGTGTTAATACTTTTTTTCTTCCTACTTCCGCATCCTTTTTAGTTACCACTAAAACTAAATTAGTCTTTTCTTCTAAAACCTTTAAAGGAGCTAAAGAAAAATCCGGAGTTCCCATAAATACTACTCTAATGTCTTTCATTATTTTCACCTACCTATATTATAAAGGAAAAAAGACAAAATAACTAGTCTTCTAGTCATCTTGTCTTAAGCTTTATTTATTTCCACTAAAACTTTAATACCATTAACATTAACTTCTTCTTTTTCTAAATGTTTAGAAATTATTTCTTTAGCTAATGTTTCATTTTGAATATAATCACTAAATTTGGTAATAACTTCTTTAAATTCCTCACTATCATAATAGATAATAATCCGATCACTAACATCTAAGCCTATAGTTTTGCGCATATTTTGAATTTTCGAAATGAATTCTCTCGCATGGCCTTCTAAAATTAAGTCTTCCGTTAAGTTCGTATTTAGAATAATAAATAGATTATCCATTACTCCGACATTAAAGCCTTCTTTAGAAGCAATTTTTACTTCATACATTTCTTTCGTAATAACTGTATCATTAAATTTCATTTCTTGATGAGTTAAATCATCTAAAGTAGTATTTTGTAAAAATTCTTCATATTCTTTAATTTTAGGTCCAAATACTTTACCTACTTCTTTATAATTAGGTTTTAGAGAAATATTCATATATTTAGAAAGTTCAGCTTCATGATTAATTTCTTTAACATTTAACTCTTCTTCAATTAAAGGAATTAAATCAGTAATCTTATTATAAACAGCACTTTCAATAATGGCTTCTTTAAGAGGTGTTCTTACTTTAATCTTGGCATCCTCTCTCACCATTCTTCCTAGAGAGATTAAATTACGAACTAAATCCATCTTTTCTTCTAAGGCCTCATCAATTAAACTTTCATCATATTTAGGAAAGTCTTCTAAATGCACAGAATAATTGCCGGTTAAATGCGTATAGATTTCTTCACTAATATAAGGAACAACGGGAGCAATTATTTTAGATAGGCCTACTAAAACCTCATAAGTAGTTTGATAAACAGCTTTTTTAGAATTATCTAGAGTGCTACCCCAGAACCGATTCCGGCATCTTCTTATATACCAATTTGATAAATCTTCTGATACAAAATTCGTAATAATTCTGACAACTTTATTTAAATCGTATTCTTCATAACCATTAGTTACTTCTTTTAACATACTATTATATTTAGAAAGTAACCATTTATCTATTTCTTCTCTATCCTCTACTTTAACATCACATTTATCAATATCAATATTATCCGTCGTGGCATACATACTGAAGAAATTATAAGTATTTTTTAAAGGATTAAAGAATTTTGAATAAACTTCTTTTAACCCATCTTCATCAAATTTTAAAGGAGTCCAAACGGGAGATACATAAGGAAGATACCATCTTACAGTATCAGCGCCATACTTCTCCATTATCGTAAATGGTTCAATGGCATTACCTTTCGATTTATGCATCTTTTGCCCATTTTTATCAAGTAATAATTCATTGACTAATACATTTTTATAAGGAGATACACCTTTAACAAAAGTGGAAATTACTAAAAGCGAATAAAACCAGCCTCTTGTTTGATCAATGCCTTCACAAATGAAATCAGCCGGAAATTGACTTTCAAATAATTCTTTATTTTCAAAAGGATAATGGTATTGGGCAAAAGGCATTGAGCCAGAGTCAAACCAGCAATCAATTACGTCTTTACATCTACTCATGGCTTTGCCACATTTAGGACAAGTTATATGAATATCATCGACATAAGGACGATGAAGTTCAATAGACTCATCAATATCTTCAATAGCTTTTTCCACTAGTTCACTCCTAGAACCAATCATTTCATCATGACCACATTCACACCGCCATAAAGGAAGAGGTGTTCCCCAATAACGGGAACGCGAAATAGCCCAATCATTTAAATTCTCTAACCAATTGCCAAATCTTTTTTCGCCAACATAAGCAGGATACCAATTAACAGAATTATTATTGGCAATAATTTTGTCTTTTAATTTAGTAACCTCTAAATAAAATGATGGTTTAGAATAATAAATAAGGGGTGATTTACAACGCCAACAATGCGGATAATTATGGACCATTTTTTGCTTTTTAAATAATTTATCATTTTCTTTTAAATATTTGATAACTTCTTTATCAGCATCAAAAACAAGCATACCCTTCCACGGTCCTTCGGTATAGCAACCATCTTCACCCACCGGATTTAGATAAGGCAAATTATAATTTTTACCCACATTCGCATCATCAGCACCATAAGCGGGAGCAATATGGACAATACCAGTTCCATCTTCCATGGTAACATAATCATCACAAGTGACAAAGAAAGCTTTCTTATTAACTTTTAATTCCGGAATTAATTGTTCATATTCGGTATATTCTAAATCTTTACCTTTATAAGTTTCTAGTACTTCATAAGAATCGCCTAAAACTTTAGAGGCTAATTTTTCGGCAATGATAAATTTATAATCCATACTTTTAACTAAAACATAATCTTCATGAGGATTAACACAAATAGCCACATTAGCAAGAAGTGTCCATGGCGTTGTTGTCCAAACTAAGAAGTAAACATCTTCATCCTTTTTCTTCATTGGAACAATAACAGTTTCGACTGCTACTTCTTTATAACCTTGGGCTACTTCATGAGAAGCAAGTCCTGTTCCACATCTAGGACAATAAGGAAGAATCTTACTACCTTCATAAAATAAACCTTCATCAAAAAATTTCTTTAAAATCCACCATTCGGTTTCAATATAATCATTTTTATAAGTTATATATGGATCATTTAAATCAATAAATTGACCCATTTTATTAGTTAAATCAGCAAAAGCTTTTTCATTTTCCCAAACCGCTTTTCGACATTCTTCATTAAATTTTTCAATGCCATAGTTTTCAATATCGCCTTTAGATGAAAAACCTAAATTTTTTTCCACTTGGACTTCTACGGGAAGACCATGAGTATCCCAACCAATTTTTCTTAATACTTTATAACCTTGCATCGTTTTATATTTACAAAAAGTATCTTTTAAAAATTTGGCTAACATATGATGAAGTCCTGGCATTCCATTCGCCGTAGCGGGTCCATCATGAAAAACCCAATATGGACTATTATCCCGATTTTTAATACATTGATCTAAAATATCATCTTTGAGCCATTTTTCTCTAATTTTTTCTTCAACTTTAGATACTTCGCCATTATCTAAACTTGTAAATTTCCGCATAAACAACATCTCCTTCTTTAAAAAAATTCATAAACAAAAGGGCGAAAATTATTCACGGTACCACCTTTATTTATGAATTTAATTCATCTCATCATTTTAACGCATCACTGCGAAACCAAAGTACTTTTAATTCCTCGGGTTAGCTCCTAAGGGATATAAATTAAATACTTTTATTAGTTTCCACCAACCACTAACTCTCTTTAAAAAGCTCTTTAATTTACGTGTCTTATTCATCGCCTTTAAATTTACACTTTAAATTATATGCAAAATCTCAATGTTAGTCAACCTTAAAATTGCAAAACAACTATTCTTCCTCTATAATTTTTTCTTTTTTTATGATAGAATTATTAATAATAGAAAAGGGGCATAAAGATGAAGGATAATATATTTAGAGAATATGATATAAGAGGAAAATATCCCACTGATTTAAATGAAGAAGTTGCTTATCAAGTAGGTCTTGGCTATGGATCATTCTTACAAGAACATTTAAAAATGAAGGCTTGTGTAGTATCCCATGATAATAGACTTTCGAGTCCCGCTCTTCATGAAAGTTTAATTAAAGGACTTATTGAAACGGGTATCAATGTTTATGATTATAGCCTTACGACTACTCCGATGCATTATTATGCAAGACACGTTAATAATTTATATGGCATTATGATTACGGCAAGCCACAACCCAAGTGATGAAAATGGGTTTAAATTTTCTTTTGATGAATATGCTAATGCCCGGGGACCAATGATTAAAGATTTTCAAAAATATATTGAAGAAGGGAAATTTTTAAAAGGCCAAGGGGAAGTAATTAAAAAAGATATTAAAGATGAATACATTGATTATGTTATTAGTCATTTAAAATTTGGGAAAAGAAAAATTAAAGTGGTTTTAGATCCCGCGAATGGAGCAACAACGATGGTAGCAAGAGATATATTTTCCAAACTTAATATTGATTTAACAATTATTAATGAAGAAAGTGATGGACATTTTCCAAATCATCATCCCGACCCTTCCATTGAAGAAAACCTTAAAATGTTAAAGGATAAAGTAAAAGAAGTAAAAGCCGATATTGGAATTGGTTTTGATGGGGATGGAGACCGCATTGGTATTGTTGATGAATTAGGAAATAGAGTATCTATTGAAGATTATGCCATTATTATTTTAAGAAATATAATTGATAAAGTGGATAATAAAAAATTCTTATATGATCCTAAATGTTCTGATTCCTTTAAAGATGAAATTGAAAGACTAGGAGCTACTCCAGTTATTTGTAGAACCGGTACTAGTTATGTCCAAGAAAAAGTTTTAAGAGAAAATATTCCTTTTGGCATTCAATATGTCGGTCATATCTCTTTAAATGACCGGTTATTTAGTACGGAAAGCGCTATGTATTCTTCTTTAAGATTAATTGAGGTATTAAGCAAAACTGACAAATCTTTAAGTGAACTCGTTAGTACTATTCCTCATTACCCTAATACTCCAGAAGAAAAATTTGCTTCTAAAGATAGTATTAAACATGAAGTTATAGAAAAAATCAAAAAATATTGTGATGATAACCATTGGCCATATTTAGAAATAGATGGTTTAAAAGTTTTATTTAAAGATGCTTGGGCTTATGTTAGATGTAGTAATACAGGTCCTAATTTAACTTTAAGATGTGAAGCCAAAAAAAAGGAAGATTTAGATAATCTTCATCAAATATTTACAACTTTAATTAATGTTTATAATAAAATATAGGTACTAAAATGTCCTATATTTTTTTACTAATTTTAATTTTTTGGCAACTTCTTTATAAATGGGCTTATTTTCTCGATAAAAGTCTTCATATAAAGAAGTTTCTCTAAGACATCTTTCCTTAGTTTCTTCCATTATAGCCATTTGCTCTTCAAAAGGAATATGACCATTGTTTTCATTTAACCATCTTCTTATTTCCCTATTATCTTTTAAACGATTGGTCATAATACTTGTCTTTATTTCCATATCTCCATATAAAGGATTAGCTAAAATAAAATTATCTTTTAATGTCCAAAATGTTATATTAGATGAATCTAAGAAATAATTTTTTCCATCATATCTTGTGTAGCAAATAGCATGATTTCCCATGATACTACTCAGTGGTTTTTGAATATTGTCATCTTCTTCATCAGCCATGTTACAACAAAGAAAATGGGTTGGCATCTTACTCAAATTTAAAATATCTTTAAGCATAATCGATGTATGACGGCAAACTCCAAAACCAGTAAAAATTTCTAAAGCTAACGCAGCATTAATACTATTCATATCTTTTGCGGTAAATTTTCTCCTCTTAGATAAATAGCCATTAAACAAAAGAATTTCATATAAAGTAAAAATCTCAATGGGATTAGTAAAATTAAAATATTCATTAAGTTTTTGATAATTAGCTAAAAATTGATGATATAAATTATTCATTTCTTGGTATTCTTTAGTTTTGGTAGCGGCTAAACTTAAAAAAGTGTTCATATAAACAGTCATTAACAAAGTCCAATATATATAAAAATTGTCAATGGTAAACCAGTTAACAATTCCTCCAACAGGAATTGTTAAAAATATTGCTTTTTGTATAGTCTTAAAAGTTTTAATATCAATTTTACTTAATAGATTTTCCATAAAAGCCACACATTCCTTCACTTCGTTCAAGGCACACATAGTCATGAAAAAGATTATTTTTCAGGCTAATCCTTCTTTAAAAATTATATTAACACAGCACTATCTAAAAGACAAGAAATAAACTTAAGGAATTTATTTTATAATAGATTCTAAAGCTAAAGTAATCATTTCATTTAAACTATTTTGTCTTTCTTCCCCACTTAAAACCGTCTTACTAAATTTAGAATCAACTGCCGTTAAAATACAAGATGCTTCTCTTTGAAAATGATTAGCAATATGGAATAAAGCAAATGCTTCCATTTCTTCTCCCATAATATCTAATTCTTTAGGGATTCTATTTAATACCCGATCATAATCGATGTAAGGACCAAAAACATCCATAGTGGTTATATCGCCCACATGAAGTTTATAGTTTAATTCTTCAGCGGTTTCCATAATCGTATTATTTAAGGTATTAGATGGATAAGTAATATGCTTATCATAATTATCAAAAGTATAAGCAAAATTACTTTCCGAATAAGCACTTTGGGCTAAAATTAATTCAGGCACTCTAACGGTTGGTTTAACGGCTCCACAAGTCCCAATCCGAATAATTTTTTCGACATCAAAATAATGAAATAACTCCCAAGCATAAATACCCATACTAGGCATACCCATACCTGAGGCCATAACGGTTACTCTGATTCCTTTATAAAATCCTGTATAGCCTAACATATTTCTTAAATTAGCCACATTTTTTTCTTCAATCACAAATTCATCATGAATGGCATTATCTAAAAAATGTTCCGCAATATATTTCGCTCTTAAAGGATCTCCTGGCATTAATACTAATGGCGCAATACTTCCCTTTTCGGCATTAATATGAATTGGTTCATCTCCAATAAACATTATGATCATCTCCTAATTTAATAATAAAGAAAAAAAAGAATTAAGAAAATAACTTTCTTTATTCTTTTGACGCTTATTTACATAATAATTTGATTAGCATTTTTAAAATCCAATGATGCTACCTTAACAAAATCTTCACTGCCAATAATAGTTACTAAATCATTTAGATACGCATTATAATTAGAAGCATAATCTAATTTTAAAGTAATATTTAGATTATAACTTTGATAAATTTTATTGGCTCTTTGGATTAAATAAGTATTAACTCCGACATTACCTTCATTAATATGGATGATAAATTCTCCTTCATAAAAAATAATATCATGAATAATCCTTAAAGTAGTTAAAACGTCACCTTCCGTTAAAATTATTTTGCCCACAATGGGACATTCTAAAATTTTATCACTACTCGAAAACTCTAAAAAATTAATGATATCGTCACTCGTGGGACTAAGTCCTAAAGAATTATCGGCATTAACTAATATATCAAAAGCCTCTTTATCATCTTTAATATAATCCAGTAATTTTCGATAAATAAAGATATTATTCATAACTTAAATTCTCACTTTCTAAATTATTCATAAAATCGACCACCGTATTAATTTTTTCTTGCATGCTCTCATTATTAATCGCCTCATATAAAGCCGTTTGCCAACTTAGAAAAGAAGTATGATATATTCTTTTACTATTCGGAATCGTTTTAATATAACTAATTAGATCCGCTTTAGGCATTTTACTCATTTCTAAAAAATTATCAATATTCATGACATAAGTTGCGGCATATTTAACAGGCGTTTGAGCTTCTTCATTTTCCCAAAATTTTTCTAAAACAACGACGCCATTAGCATAAAAGAAAGCATAATAACCCCCAAAGGTTTGACTTAAGCCTTTAAAAGGGCGCCCAATAAAATTTGAATTTTCTAAAGTGACAATTCTTTCATTGACTTCTCTTACTAATGTATCATTATCTTTTATTTTACGAGGTTTAGATTTTATTTTTACCCTACCTTGAGGTATACTTTTTCCTTCCGGAAGTAGTTCCCAATTTAACGTAATTTCTTGATCATATAAGTGATTAAATTTAGCCATAAAATTAATATCCCGATAAGTATTTACTTCTCCTTCTTTAAGCGTAGGTATATTAAATTCTTTAATCTCGGGATGCATTATTCTTAAGGCCTGATATTCTTCTTGAAAATTCCATCGTGAATATCTTCTCAATTTCGCCATGCTTGGTAAAATATAAGTAATTCTGGGGTCATACCTTTTATTAGTTTTAATCATTTCTTCAATGGCTTTTTTATAAAACATTAAATATTGATAACAATTAGGTAAAGGGCCCTCTTTTTTATTTAAACAATATTCATAAATTATTTTAGCAAACATTAAAGAGAATGTATCATCATCAAAAGAGGATGCTAATTCATAAAAATCAATGGAATGGTCAAAAAAATCACCAAGGCGAGGTAAGCCATTAATTAAATCTTCTAATAATTGATAACTCTCTTCCACATATTCTCTAAATTCTTTATCTTTTCCATATACTTCATAATCTTCTCTTGCTACTTCAAAATATTCCGAATTTATCTCTTTATCTATAACATCTTTTAATTTTAAGGCTTTAGCTTTAAAAGCCTCTACTAAAGCTAAATTGATTGCTTCTCTACCTTTAGAATATTCTTCAATTAAACCATTAATAAAATTTCTTTGTTCTTCTTTCGTTTTCCCATAACGATCTAAATGATGGTTAACCATTTCCACTAAAGAAGTATAAAAATGGTGTTCTGAATATTTTAAAGTTCTCCCTATTTTATTAGGATTAGGTAAGGATACCATAAAAGCTAAATTTTTTAAAATAGTAGGATTATGAAAAATAGCTAGCATAGGTTCTTGATAAGTTTTACGATAAAATTGAGCAAATTTATTTTGGCCATTTTCTTTTAGGGAATTTTCCAAAAGATTATCAAGGGAAAAAGTCCAATACCCATCATAAGAAGGAATTGGATTAAACACTGCTTCAACATAATCCATTTGTTTAAAGCATTCCGCTATGGCCATGTAATCACTTTCTATCCTAAACTTATTATAGCATTATTTTAATTTTTATAAAACAATTAGAATTGGACTTTACATATGTTTAAGAACACAAAAAACTTTCAACGTAACTAGTACGTACAGTAGAAATATATCAAATATTACTTTTTATATAGTAACCTTTTCTTCGCTTAAATTATTGGTTATGTATTCTAACGAATCTAATAAACTTTCAAAAGATATATTACTAGAATATGGAGCAGTAATTTGATAACTTTTCCATAATTTTTTAAGCTGTTCACTTGATTTCATATTATTTAGTTGCTCTTTAACATTTTCTATATTTAATTCAGTTTTTTTATATCTGAAAGTATTTTTTATTGCTAAAACAAGATTTTTAAAATTTATTTTTTCTTTATTATCATTTATCAAAACATAAATATCATAAAAATCTTTCATTCTAGTATTATATATATCTCTTTCTATAATAGTTTGATATTTTTCAGCAATAAAAGTTTCCAATGTATAAGCAAAAATTGGTATTTTCTTATCTTCAAAATGGGAATTATACATATAGAGAATTTCTCTTGGAGTTATTCTATCCCCTGTTGTAAGTTCTATAGCAAGATAAACTTTTAAATTATCCATTGTTGCTAAAATGTTTATCTTAAATCCACCATACTCATTGTCTTCCCTTATATCTTTAATATTTTCAATTTTAAATTTTATGCCATCATCAACTTTTGTATTTAATATTTCTGTTATTATTTCTATTACATTATCTTTATTAAGTGGCAAACTCTTTAATGTTGCGTCCATATCCTTTGTTGTTCTTTCATCATCACCGATAATAGAAGAAAGTAATAATCCGCCTTTTAAAATAATATTATGTTTATATTTGCTTTTTGAAAGTCTTTCTAAAATATGTTCAAAAAAATACATTTGATATAATTGGGCTGATACATTACTATTTCCTTTTGCCTTCTTTGAAATAATACTTTTTAATTTGTCTTTATCCACTATAACAATACCTCCATATATTCACTTACTTTCTTTTCAATTTTCATAATTTTGGCATACTTGGTAAGTTTGCTTAAATTTTTATTTTTACTTCTAGCGTACTCTTTTAGGGCTTTCGAAAATATTTCACCATCAATTTTATTTCTATTTTTAATAATATCACAAATTGTTCTCTCAATATCATATACTTTAATTTTCATACCAAAAGGAGATGTCATTTCTATTGCACCTAAATCTAAAATATTTCTATTTACAAAGCTAATAATTACATTTTTATCTTTTTGTAAAACTCCACTATAATCATTAGGCAAAGTGATATTGTATAAAAGAGGTGTACGATCTGATAAATTATGTAAGTATAAAGCAGTAGCCAATGAAAATCTTACATTTTTACTTTTAGAGGCTATTTTATAATATTCATCTTCTATATAATTAGGAAGTCCATAATAGCCTTTTGAAATTCTTATTAATGTTCCTTTCTTTACCATGTTTGTCAAAAATTTTTTATCAATGCCATTATTTACAACTTCTTTGGTTGTAATACAACCATTATTTTTTTCAACAATTTTTAAAATTTTATCATAATTCATAATTTTACACCGTTCTCTTTCTAACTGAAATTCTATCATTTATCAGTTCAAAAGTGAATAGTTTTTTAAAAATTTTTTATTTTTTTATTCTTTTTAATACGACTTAATAGTTGATTTTCGCTTTATTTATATCGCATTTTTAGAACACAAAAACTTTCCACATGTTCCGTATTAGGAAACATATCTAAAAGAATAAACTCTTTAATCTCATATTCATCTAACAATAAATTTAAATCTCTTCCTAAAGTATGAGGATTACAAGAAACATAAATAATCTTTTTAATTTTCTCTTCCTTAATTTGATTAATTATTTCTTCTTTAACTCCACTTCTTGGGGGATCTAAAATTATTGTATCAAAATAGGAAGTAATTTTTTCTTTAACTTTACTGGTATCCGATGCAATAAATTCTAAATTATCGCGTTTATTAATTACTTTATTTAAATTAGCATCTTTAACCGCATTAGCTACAATTTCTACGCCTAAAGTTTTTTGAACATTTTTATTTGTGGCTATACTAAGAGTTCCTACTCCCGAATAAAAGTCTAAAACCTCTTTACTATCTTTTGTATAATCATTAATGAGATTAAATAACTCAGAACAAATATAAGGATTTACTTGAAAGAAAGAATCATAACTAATTTTAAATAAATAATCATTTATTTGATCCATTAAATAGTTTTCTCCATAAAGAGAGTTCCCATTATGAATAATTCCCACAAGAGGATAATTATGAATTAACCATTCTGTATTTTCTAACGCACCTTCACTTTCACATATTAATAAAATTTCTCCTTTATAATTAGTCCTGATAGTCACTGTACCATTTTTGATATTTAATTTATTTAAATCTTTTAATAAATTATTAATTGGTTCACTTGCTAAATAACAATAAGCAATTTTTAAAGGAGAATGGGTTTCTGGTTCATAAAAACAAATTTCATTATTAATAATTTTAACAGTTAATTTATTACGATAATGATATTGCTCTTGACTTTTAATAATGTTCTTTACCTCATAAGAAATTTTATTTTTTCTTAAAATAGCATTTACTTTATCCAACTTATAAGATAAGGCTTCACTTAAAGATATGTGCATTAAATCACAACCACCACATTTGGCGAAATAAGGACAAATAGGTTTGATTCTTTTTTTAGAAGGCGTAATAATTTCAGTTATTTTGCCTTCATAATAATTCTTCTTTTCTTTAGTTATTTCTACTTCTACAATATCACCCGGAACAGTTTTAGGCACAAAAATAATTTTATTATTTAAATAACCTATCCCTCTTCCTAAATTGTCCATTTTTATAATTTCTACATTCATAAATATAAATATAACATAATTTGAAAAAAGAAAAAAGAGGCAATTACCTCTTAATCCTTTCTCTCTCAAGTAATAATATAAAAAGAAAAGAACCTAATTCATCATTTATACTTTAGGTTCATTCAAAAATTTTTCTACAACATCCAACGCAAGAATATTTGAATGTTCCTTTTTATTGTATTCAAGTTTCCTTGACATATTCATTATACTATAAAAGGTTTTCTAATTCAAGATGTCTTTTTTTGTAACAGTTCTCTCTTACTAACCTCTTCTATTTCATAAGAATAATCATTATCAGTAACTCTAACAAATTCTCCTAGTTCCATAGCTAAATATTCTTTTAAAAATTCATAATCATCAGGACTACTTAGCATCATTTTGCTAAAGGCACTTTGAATTTCTTGCCAAACACTTATTACTCTTTCATCAGTAGGATACATTTCTAAGAAATATTGTATTTTATCATACATATCTTTATATTTTATTAAAGTATGAACATCTCCTTTTAAATTTTCTTTAAAAGCAGTTTTTAAAAATCTTTGAATTTTATCACTAGAGAAATCAATACGTCTTAATTTAACAACACAATCAATAATCTCCTCTTCGGTTAAATAACGAATTGGAAACATTTGATCAAAATTATAACACTCATTTAATTCCATCCAAATCCGATTATACTCTTTTTTACTAATAAGAGATTTTAACTCCATATTTTGTCTTTCTCTTATAATTGGTTCAGCTTTAGGGGCTTTTGGTTTTCTTAAATTTCTTTTGGTTAAAGTTGACTTTATTGATTGTAAATATGGTTTAGCAAGTCCTAAATTTTTTAAAGCCACAATTATAGCATCAATATCTTCTCTAGTTAATCTTTCTTTCTTAAAATAATGTTTATCAATAGTCATTAAATTGTCTTTAAAATTTGAAAAATTAATATCTTTTACATTTGAATTAATAGCTACATATTGATGGGGAGGTGTTAACATATCATAAGCATAGCGATTTAACATACTTTCGAAAAATAAACCGTCCTCAAAGACCGAATCAAATTGAATTTTTGGCTTATTATCAACAGAATCTGTGATAGCTTCGGCTTCTGGATCAAAATTCCATATTTCTATATCTCTTTTTAAGCACCAAAAAATAAAGTCAGTTATTTCAACTTTGGTAAAAGAAGATGCACCCAATACCAAGTTTAATCCTTCAAAATTAATAATTAAAGTTTGGCTAAAATAGGCTCTCTCAGGATATCTTAAATAATTATAAATGGAAGCACCAGCAATAATTTTTGATAAATTATCAAAATCATTTTTGGACATTGTTTCGCTAAAAGTATCTGTATAAGCAACTAATCTTTCTTTATTGGTTAAACGTCTACCTTGATTAACTTTTTTTAATAGTTGTTCATTGTCAATTAATCTGGAAATATTTATATAGTCAACTATTTTTCTTTCAAAAATTTGCGAAACTTTTTTTAAATTATCATATAATTTGGCCAATAGACTTTCTTCGTAAGTTGGTTCTTGTTTTTTTCTATCTTCTTGTTCTTCTCCTAAATATATGGCAAAACATTCTACCATCTCTGAACTCAAACCTAAAGATTTTAAACTTTCTAAAAAAACATCTATATCTTCTTTTTCTAAGTAAGGATATTTATCAAAAAAGTGTTTTTTAATTTCACTAAATATATCAATAGGATTGCCCGAACTTTGTGAAATTATCGTAATGGCTTTATCTAATTCTAATTGTACTTTTTGTTCTTCGGGGCTTAAAAGACTACTATCCTTCATTAAAAAATCTGCTGATTTTCCATCTTGAATCAATTCTTCAATCTTAGCTTTTACTTCTTCTTCAAAAGGGTAATTAAGAATTTTTTCCCGATCAATAAGAACATTATCTTTATCGAATCCAAAATTATAAACATCTATTCTTAACAAAAATAGAATAATTTGCATTTTTTCTTTTAAAGTTAAATTTCCAAAATCTAAATGAGAAACTATATTTTTAAAGTTAATTAAAATTTTATCGTCATCTAAAACATCACTTTTGCCATTTTTTAACATTCTTTGAACTCTTTCAATAATTTCTTTATATCTAGGATAATTCTTTTTTCCTTCTTCTAAAATTAAATAATATTTTTCTATCGCTTGATCCATTCCTTCAAACATAAAATATTCCCCCTTAAAAAGCAAAAATTATTATAGTTAATTTTTCTCTTCAAGTCAATAAATTCTTTGATCTTTTATGTATTCTGTAACTTTTATGTATTAAAAAATTAAAAAGTTTCTTAATGTCCGCATATTTTTCTTGACTTCAAAAACATTAGTTTGCTATACTTAATTTAGGAATATTCAAATAGTTGGGCGTTGCCTTCATCTTAGAAGTGAATAACTTTTAAGTTTGGAGGTGATATTGTGAATAAAAAAGACTTTATAATTTTATTTCTATTTATAATTATTTATTCACTAATTAGAATAATTTTTCAGCTTGTGTAAAAAAACAACGCCTAACTCAGCAATGAATTAGGCACACTCATCATAGATTAGGCAACACTCAACACGACAATATTTGAATGTTCCTTTTTATTGTATTCAAGTTTCCTTGACATATTCATTATACTATAAAAATTTCCTTAATTCAAGATGATCGCAAATTGCTATCAAACATGTATTAATTGGTTAATTTTGCCAATAATAATTTTAAGTAAGGATGATATTGTATGAATAAAATTGTGGAAAGAGTTAAAAATGAATTTACTAACACTCCTGATTTAAAAATAAAAGAAGTAAAAATTAATCCTTTTAAATCTGTATATGTTATTTTTATTGAAACTGTCTGTTCTTCTGATAAAGTAAATGATTATATCTTAAAAAATCTAACTTTAAAAAAAGATGTTGATATTGAAAGTTCTATTCCTGGACCAAATACGGTTCCTTTAGATAATTATGATCAAATTGAATTTTATTTAACTAATGGCTTTGCCATAGTTATTTATAATAAAGATATTATTGCCATTGAAGTAAGGGGCGATTTAAATCGGAGCATTACTCAATCTTTAAGAGAGCCTTCCTTACTAGGGCCAGAAGATTCTTTTAATGAAAATTACCAAACTAATATGGGACTTATTAAAAGAAGAATTAAAAGTCATACTTTAAAAACTGAAGAAATAGTAATGGGAAGAATTACTAAAACCACTATTAGCATTAATTATATTGATACTATTGCTGATGAAAAAAATGTGCAAATTATTAAAGAAAAACTCCAAAGGATTGATGTGGATGGTGTTATTGATCAAGGAACAATCATTAACTATTTAGAAAGTGAAAATAAAACTGTTTTTCCCACGATTAAAAGAACCGAAAGACCGGATTTAGCTGTAACCTCTCTTTTAGAAGGGAAAATTGTTATCATGATGGATACCTCTCCTTTTGCCATTATCTTACCTACTTTTTTAATTGATTTTATTAATCCGGTTAATGATAATTATGTTAAAAGTATTAATGTGGGTTTTATTAAATTATTACGTTTTTTCTCTTTTATCATGTCGATGGTTACCCCAGGAGTTTATATTGCCATTATTAATTATAATCAAGAAACTATTCCTTCAAGTTTGCTTATTAATTTTAGTACCCAAAGATCGGGTGTTCCCTTTCCCAGCATTGTGGAACTCATCATGCTTTTATTTATTTGTGATGTGTTAAGAGAAAGTGACTTACGATTCCCTTCTAATTTTGGTTCCGCCATTTCTATTTTAGGAGCCTTAATCATTGGTGATGCGGCGGTTAATGCGGGGTTAGTTTCACCTATTGCTATCATTATTGCTTCTTTTACCTTTATCACTAGTTTAATTTTTACGGAGTTAGAAATTAATAACGCTTTAAGATATTACCGTTACTTATTTTTATTCTTCGCCGCCTTCTTTGGTTTATATGGTATCTTCCTTTGCGCTATTCTTCTTTTAATAAATTTAATTTCTTTAAAATCTTTAAATGCGCCTTTCTTTGCTCCCATTGCTCCTTTTAATAAAGAATATTTCTTTAAAAGTGTTCTTAAAAGAAAAGATATTAAAAATACCAAACGGAGTAAATTAATTACTAATAAGAATTTAACGAGAGGAAAATTTTCATGAAAAAAATATTAATATTAATTCTATGTTCTCTATTTCTCGGAGGCTGTTATGATAATATTGAGCTTAATAATTTAGCAATTGTAAGTGGCATTGGTATTGACTATGAAGATGATAACTTTATTCTAACTTATGAAGTTTTAAACGATACTAAAACCGACGAAAATACGGCGATGCTCAGTTATACCGAAGAAGGAAAAGGCAAATCGATTGTCGAAGCTTTTACCAACACCAATTATAAAATTGGCAAGAAACCTTATTTTGCTCATTTACGAGTTGTCTTATTAAGTGAAACAATAATTAAAGATCACTTAGATGAAATAAGTGACTACTTAATAAGAGACACCGATATTCGCGATGAGTTTATTAGTGTAGTTGTGAAAGATACCACCCCTAAAGAAGTACTTACCCATAATAGTAAAAATATTCCCGTAGTTAGTGATCTGATTATTAATCTTTTAGATAATGAAAAATATAATAATAATCTTTCTGTTACCGATACTTTTCAACAAGTTTTAGCTAAATTTATTAGTCATAACCAAGATGCTGTTTTAAGCTCTCTTACCATAAACGAAAATGATGAGATAACTTTAAGCAATTTTTATCTGTTTAAAGGCTACTATTACCAAGATACTTTAACCGAAGAAGAATCTAGTTTTTATAATTTACTTACCAAAGATGTTTTTGGTTTAAAAGTAGAAAATAAATATGAAAAAGGTAATGTTGTTATTAATATAAGTCACTCTAAACCCGAAATAGAGGTAACAAGTGATAAAATAAAAATAAATTTAAAATTAGATGGAAAAATCTTAGATAATAATGCCGATTTTGATTTAAAAAGTGAAAAGTCTTATCAAGAATTAAATAAAGATTTCTCTTTAATTATTAAAGATAAAGTTACTAGCTTTATTCAAAAATTACAAGCCAACAAATCCGATATTTTAGGCCTTCAAGAGATATACTTTAAAAAGTGGCGAAAAGAAAATCATAATCTATGGGAAACTGCAAACATTGAAGTTAAGATTGATTTAAAAATTAATACTAAAGGTTTTATATTTGAGGTGGAAAATGAAAAATAAATTAACTTATTTTATTTCTAGTTCATCAATGTTTGGTATTGGCTTCTTTCTCCTTTTTAAAAATGCCGGCAAGGATGCTTGGATTTCTCTTCTTTTAGGTACTCTTCTAGGAATTATGATTATGTATCTTTATAGTAAAATTAAAAAATATTTAAAAGATAATAATTTAAAAGAAACTTTAAAAAATACTTTTATGGGAAAAGTTTATTTAGGAATATTTTTAATTTTTTATCTTTATTTAATAACCATTATTTTAATTTTACTACCAATGTTTGTTAATTCTTTCTACCTTTTATATACTCCTAAAATTATTGTCATTATTCCCTTCTTACTTTTAGCCGTTTATATAACTTATAAAGAAAAAAGAGTTTTAGAAACTCTTAGCAATTTTCTTTTTACTATAAGTATTGCTGTCATAATTATTTATATAATTGCTCTTTTTAAATATATCGATTTTAATAATTTAAAACCTGTCTTTTCCGAAAGCACTTGGGGAATTATGAAAGCATCTTTAATCTATGCCTCTATTACAACTATTCCTAATATTATAACTATTAATTTTAATAATAATGATTTTAAATATGAACTTAAAGTATATTTAATTTCTAGTTTCATGCTCCTTCTAATTTTACTTTCAACCATTGTTTGTTTAGGAGAACCTTTAATTAAAATTTATAGTTTCCCTGAATATGCTGTTTTAAAACAAATTAAAATATTAGATTTTATTGAAAATATTGAAAATTTATCGACCTTTATTTGGTACTTTGATATGTTTATAACTCTTTCAGTTCTTACTACTAATGTTAAAGAAATACTTCCTAAAAAAAGAAATTTTATTTATTACCTACTCGCCATTTTTCTCACCATTATTTTAAGTATTTTTATCATTGGTAGTAACTACCGCTATATAATAACTGTTTTTTATACTTATCCTTTTATCTTATTTGGCTTTCTAGTTCTATTTATATTACTCTTATTTATCCTAAAAAAAAGAAGAAAAGATTAACTTTTCTTTCTTTAAATCCATTTACTTATATATATCTTACGAGTAGTATATTCTTCATAATTAGTAAATATTCTAATAATAATATCAACTAAAGATTTTAAAATATTATTATCTTTTCTTACTTGAACAGTCACAATTTCTTTTTGAAGAGTACTTCTAAATAAATAATCTTTAATATAATTAGCTAAAACATTATCTAATTCTTGAACTCTTTCAATATCTTCTCTATTATCTTCATCGATAGAAAAAATATAACTCTTATAAACTTTTATCAATCTATCACTTATCATATCAGTTTCGTTAAAATCAAAATTGATAATTGTATAATAATTAGGACAATATTTTAAGATATCTTTGTTTCTATTCATTTACTACCACTCTCTATTTAATAAAATAATACTACATGTTTTTTACTGGGTCAAGATAATATAGATAATTTTTTAAAATTTATTTCCAAGATGGCCCAACTTTATAATCGATATCCCGGTTACTAGTACTATCATACACCATTCCAAAATTAGAAGTATAATAACTTATTTCCTCCGTAGTTCTTACTTCCCAACCTGATTGGTTAATATTATCCGTTAACCAACTTTTGAAATAACCATTGCTATTATTTTTACGACTTTCTTCACCTGATGGCCTTTCAGCTCCAGCAATTATAATATTACCATATCCATCTTTAATCATTTCATCAATGAAAGTACTATAACAATAAACATTTTCATAAGTTTTACCATTTTGTTTTAAATCATAACATTCCATAGTATTATTTAAATAATTAGAACCTTTATTTTGCTCTTTAATCCAATTAATAGTTTGCGGATTCATTGTAACTTGCATAGCAAAATCTTCATTATCAGTTGGATGCTTAAAGTCAACATCGAAAATAGAATTGCCATTATCCATAATTTCTTTTTTGGTTACATAAGCTTTTAATTCAATTGCCGTGTTAATGGTGCCATCAGAATACCAGTTATTACCTAATATCCGATCATTTGGATTGATGTCTTCACTTGTTACTTGGCGATAATCTAATTTTAATTCTGCTCCATCATATAAACAACTTTTACAATAGACTTTACAATGACCATTTGGACAGCATTTTGAGTAATAAATGCCATAGTTAACTTCTTTACCATTTGGATCATAATAGTGATCTATACCCTCTGTATCTTTTAAAACAACACAACTATTTTTAATATCAGGTGGACAATCTGGACAATAACAATCTGGATCATCCGGACAAGTAGCACTACAAATTCCATCTTTTTGTGGTGAACAACCATCACCTGGACAATCAGGATCATTTGGACAATCTGGGTCACAATAATCATCCGATTCTTCCTTACATTTATTACATTCATTAACATTATAGGTACATCTATATATTCCCTCATCATGATACATATTATCAGTGTAATCCTCATAGACTAGCGCTGTATTTTCATTTCGACATGCTTCATTAGTTTGAAGAGTTGAAGACACTACGCTATCACTATCACCCCAAATTCGACCTAATTCATTAGAATTAAAGTACTCACCTAAATTTTCAAACCATAATAAGTATTTTTTCGTTCCATTTTCAGTTCCTAAAGATACAGGCAAACCATTTTCAAGTGGTGTTCCATTTTTAACATCAGTTCCTACTTCGGCCGCTATAATTGTTCCCGTTGGATAAATCGTATAAAATTGGGTCGGTGTTATAAATTCAGCTGAGGCTTTCTTAGCTGTTTTTATATATCGAACATTAGATAAAGCATAAGAATAATTACTACAACCATCCTCAGTACAAGCACATGCTGAACCAATTGTTACATCAGTACCTCTTGAAAGTGTTGTTTTCCATCCTCCCTCACCATAACATTCTTCATAATCATCAGAAACACAACTACGACCAGCAGGGCATCCCGTTCTTGTACAATAATAGGTTTCAACATCACTTAAGGTTTCATTAAATTTATCTAACTTATTATTAATAACATTATTACTATAATAATCTTCTTGATACCAAAAATGCATTTCTGGATCAAAATTATAGTCCATTTCCCAAGTACCAAATGGTGATGGATTTATCGTTCCTGGAAAATTGCCACCAGAATAAGAACCAATTACTTTATTATAAAGTAATAAAGCACCATACATACCACCAGTACCTAATTTAGCCTCAAGACCAAAACCATTTGTACTATTACAATAATATCTAGCATCACCTTTAGTTATATCACCCTCCATATGACAATCAGTTACTTTAGCTTTTTCTCCAATTTCATTTATTGCTTGATCAAGTAGTGCTCCTGCCAACTCTTCATTACTAAGTGCTCGTCCATTTACATATGAAGCTTTGCATTTCGTAAAAAATCCAAAATCAAATCCAGAATAAACATGGCTAAATTGTTCAGAAAATGTATTGCAAGTCGATGCACCAGAGTCATATTCGAATTCTACCGTAAACACTGGCGCTACTTGACGTTGTGGAATTTCATATCGGCAATTACTACGTTCTGTTTTCTTTTTAGGATTGCCTTCTTCATCAAATTCGCCTTCTATTGTTACTTCTGTTTCATCACAAACACAAAAAGCTGGTTCAATATAACATTGATTTGGTGATGCTGGAATTATTTCTGGATCGCACGCTTTAACAGAATATCCTGGATCTTTAATGCAAGTTCTATCTGCGATACACTCAGCCATTTTTTTATACATACGATAGTCTTTATAAGCATTTCTGGTTAGAGCAGCTTGAGTTTCTACATCAGTCTTGGCAGCGGCATTACTCTTTATTTCTGATGTATAACATTGCTTAGTACCCTCTAAAGATGCACGCAAACGGAAATATCTTCCACTATCTACATTAATAGATCCAGGTAAAGTTACTTTATAATCTTCTTTACAATAAATACCACCACCAGAAACAAAATTATTATCACCCGCTTCAGAAGTTAAATTTTCATCTTTTCTAGTATGACCAGCATTATCAGTAGCAGAATTATTAGTTACACATTTTTTGATATTTAAATCTCTTTCCTCATCAGGTTTATCACATGAATCATCAACATCATATCCTTCTTTAATTTCGACAACATTATTATTTGTATCACATTGTTTACAAGTAACATCTGTGATATAAGACTTACATGTTGAACCATCAGAATTTAAAGAAGTACACATTTTAAATTCTTTTGGATATTCAGATATATTAAAACTTGATGTATTATAATTAGCTAAAACATATAATCTTTGAGACACACCAATTCTACCTCCTGAACTTATTTCAAAAGCAGAAGTTCCTAAATCATTATCTCTATATTTTAAAATAATTTTATATTTAGAAGAATCACATTCTTCTTTAACTGGAGACGTGAATTCAACTTTAAATATTAATTCATCTCTAAAATATTTTCCTGATTTTAATTGTCCATACTCAGTTACTAAATTTTTAGCTTTAAGCTGAGCTAAAGTTAATGGTTCATTATTATTTAAATAGAATTTTACTTTACTAAAATTATTACATCCCTCTAAACACATGTAATCTAAATTAATAACACCATTTTCACTAAAATTATTAATTTTAATTTTATATTCAAAGGTTGTTTTATATTCACTACTTGTATTTTCTCTTTTTTGGGTAGGATCAGAAATGGTTACATAAGTACCGCCTGATTGTTTATATTTTATGGCAGCATCTAAGGCGGCAATAACATAATCAATAGCGCCTTTCTTTTCTTCAGCCGTTCCTTTATTCTTGCCATTAAAAATATCTTCATCTAACATTTTAGTGTACTTATATTCTTCTCCATCTACTCCTGTATATTTTGTACCAATTGATGTATCACCTGTTAACTCTTTTAAAGTGTTAATTTTATTTTTCAAATCACTATTATTATCTAATGCATAATTAACATAGTTTTCCAAATAGTATAATTGGGCAGTAGGTTGATCAACTTCAACGTAACGAACATATACTAAACTATAAAATAATAATTCATATATATTTATGGCTAACCATTTATAAGTGTAATTTTTTTTCAAAATATTAATTATACCGGCATCATGGACTTTTTGAAGAGATCCAGGAGGATCTGTAGGGTCAAAAACAACTCTTTCACATTTTAATTCTTGATTTCTTTCGCTCCATGCCGAAACACCTGGATTATGACAGGTTGCTGACAAAGTTTCAGCCTTTACTGTACCATTATTACTAGAAATATTTACTTTATAATCATAAGCATGCCAACCTGATTGTTTAAAATTAAAAGATACAGCATTATCTTGCCAAGGAAGATTAGCAGATTTTACAGTAATCCCAGAACAGCTACCAGCTTTAACGTTAATTATTGCAAAAATAGAAATTATTAATAAACTAAATATTTTTAATACTTTTTTCATATAATATACTCCATACCCTATACAAATAAATTGTATCATAAAAAAGCCTTTATTTACATAAAAAACGATAAAAAAATAATAATATTGCAAAAAAAATGAGTTTTTTTAAACTCACTATCTATTAATATTATAAGATTCTCCAGATAAATCATTTAAATTGTAATCATTTAATACTGGTTTTTCAATATTTTCAGTATCTTTCTTTAATGTTGGTAGTTCAATATCATCATCTTTTTTAGGAGTAGGCATTTCCACTTCAGGCGTTTCCTTCTTCTCTTCTGGAGTATAAACTGAACTAAATACTTCTTTTGGTTTAGCTACAGGTTCAACTGGAGTATCCGCTTGACCCACAATATCAGCAAAATTAAATGTCGGAACTTCAATTTGAGGTTCTTCATTAATAACAGGTTCTTGTCTTTCTGGAGCAATTGGCTCTACTGAAGTTACAGGTTCTAAATCAACATTACTAAAACTAAAAGGTTTTTCCGCTGTTTTTTCTAAAACTGGTTGAACTGGTTCTTGTAATGATGAGCTTGCAAATGGATTAATATATTCATTGGTCGAATTACTTAAATTATCTATAGAATTATTTACCTCTAATGGCTCAGTAGGAACAGTATTTGGTAAAACAGGATCAACAACTGGAACTTCATTAGGTATATTAACTGAATCTATAGTAGGAACTATTACTGTATTATTTTCTAAATTAGGTTCTAAAGTAGAGTTTTCAGGCACATTAGGCATAGGTTGATTTAAAGAATTTTCCATTACTGGAGGAACTCCTACTTCTAAATTATTAGGCACGCTTGTTTCGGCAAAAGCATTAGCGCTACCGATATCATCAGGACTTATTTGTTGCAATTTTTTCGTAGCCTCTATCTCTCTATTCTTTTGATCTTTTTTGCCAAAAACCAGAATAATAATAAATAATAACACCAAAACAGCAATGGAAATCATCAAATAAGTTCCAAAATATTCATAGTTATATAATTTGTTTAAAAATTCATCCATTATAACCTGCACCTCTTTATTCTTACTATATTAGATTATCACAAAAAACAAGATATTGCAATATTTTAAAACATCTTTTAAAACATCTTATCAATATTTTTTGGTACATCTCCCCCAATTACTTTCGAAATAATTTTATCACTTTGCTCTTTACTAACCTTTTTACCCGTCATTCTACTTAAAGTATCAATAACTTCTCTTAAAGTTTTTTCATCTTTCATATTTCCATTTTGTAGTTTTTGGGCTAATCCCACAATCGTATTTTTATCAACTTTAGTTTTCTTTTCGACTTTATTAAAAAAAGAATCATTTAAATTCATACTTCACCTTCTAATAAATTATATGATTAAACAATTCTTTTGTGCTAATTACTCATCTTTTTTAATTAAATCAATTATTATCTTAGCTTTTTTACTCCAATCATTTTCTTTAGCTTCTTTTTGTAATAATTTGTGATATTTACTATCATCTTTTAATTTATAAGCTTCTTCTAATTTTTTTAAAAAATCATTATGATCCTTGCCAATTAAGACAGATTCATATTTATGACATTCTAATAAATCTGTTGTTACAATGGGTTTTTCCATAGCCATATATTCAAATATTTTTACGGGACTTGTGGATTTAGTAATATCATTAAGCAAAAAAGGAATCATTAAAATATCACATTTAATCGCGTAATATTTTAAAACTTGATAATCTTTAGAACCTAAAAAATACACATTTTTAACTTCATCCATTTTATTTAAATCATATGATTCATCATATTTTAAGCCAAAGAAAATGATATTATATTTATTAGTTTTAGCAATCTTTTTAATTAAATCATAATCAAACCATTTAGCTAAAGCTCCATAATAACAAAGGTTAATTTTGCCATTATTGATGATGTCTAAATATTCTTTTTCTAATTCATAATCTTTCCATTTTTGGAAAAATTCATAATCTACTCCATTAGTGGAATATCCTAAATTTTTATTACCTCTTCTTTTTTCAATATCTTTTTTGAGTTCCTCGGCCGTGACAATGATATAAACATCTTTATTAGAAATAACATAAGCAAATTTCTCTAAAATATTTTTAGGTATTTCTTTAGTTCCAGCTAAATCAGCACTTAAATGATCAACATATTCATAGATTAATTTAAATCCTTTACTTAAATAATCTTCAATATTAGCTACCGTTAACTTCCAATCAGTACAATAAAGTTGGATATATTTAGGTTTATTTATTTTAGTTAATTCTTTCATTAATATTCGATTAAGTAAAATATTATTAAAATTAAATAAATATAAATTTTCTTGTTTTTTACTAATAGTTTTAACTTTATCAGTCATGGTAGTTACTTCATAAAATATTAAAGAATTATTTTTAACTAAGTTATTAGCAATATGTTGGGGTCTTTGAAATAAAGGAACATTATAACCAAAGCTACTCCGCCATAAAATTAAGCGTTCATACTTTCCATTTAATATCTCTCTAATTATTTTATGATATCTATAAGGATTTATAAAAACTATTAAACTAACTTTATCTAAATAATTAGCCACAAAATAGCGATAGCATTTTTTAATAAAACCCCTAAAACCATACTTTTTATAAACATTCACTAACTTGGTTATTTTATCTTTCATATTGATCTCCTCTATTTATAATAGCATCTCCTCTCATACTTTTCAAATATTTCTTATTAATTTAAAAAAGATTTAATATTACTTAAATCTCTCAATAATGGCATTAACTATTTTTTCGCTTGCAGTTCCATCCCCATAAGGGTTAGATGCTTTGCTCATTTTTTCATAAGATGCTTTATTAGTTAATAACTCTTTGGCTTCTTTATAAATTGTTTCAGTATTAGTCCCGACTAATTTTAAAGTACCAGCTGTAATACCTTCGGGTCTTTCGGTAGTATCTCTTAAAACCAAAACAGGTTTTCCTAAAGATGGGGCTTCTTCTTGTAAGCCACCGGAATCAGTAAGAACTAGATAAGCTTTATTTTGAAAATTGTGCATTTCCGTTACTTCTAAAGGTTCAATTAGACGGATTCGATCACAATCTTTAAAAACTTCATTAGCTACATTCCGAACTCGAGGATTTAGATGAATAGGATAAATTATTTTTATATCGGGCACTTCTTCGATTAATTTTCTAATACCTTCAAATATCCTTTTCATTGGTTCACCTAAATTTTCCCGTCGATGACAAGTCAGTAAAACCATTCTTTCATCATCTTTTATCCAATCTAGTTCGGGATGATGAAAATTTTTAGTTACGGTAGTTTTTAAAGCATCTATAACTGTATTTCCCGTAACATATATATTACTTTCTTGAATATTTTCTTTTAACAAATTCTTTTTGCTAACATTAGTGGGAGCAAAAAGCATATCGCTTAAGCGGTCAATCATTTGGCGATTCATTTCTTCAGGATAAGGACTATATTTATCATTAGTTCTTAAGCCAGCCTCCACATGACCAATAGAAATTTCATTATAATAAGCCGCAAGAGCCCCGGCAAAAGCAGTGGTAGTATCACCATGAACTAAAACTAAGTCTGGTTTTACTTCTTTAAATACTTTTTCCAATCCTTCTAATGAACGAATTGTAATATCGCTTAAAGTTTGTCCAGCTTGCATAATATTTAAATCATAATCTGGTTTTATTTTAAAAGTTTTTAAAACTTGATCTAACATCTCCCGATGTTGAGCAGTTACACAAACCACACTTTCAATTTCCGCCCTTTTTTCTAATTCCTTAACTAAAGGAGCCATTTTAATGGCTTCTGGTCGAGTACCAAAGATACTCATTACTTTTATTTTTTTCACTCTATCACCTTAAAAATAACACTAATAAAATTTTATTTATTATCTTTTAATTTTTCTAATTCTTTAATACTTAATTTAGTATATTGAGCTATTTTTTCTAAAGGAACATTATCGTTAATCATCGAAATAGCGGTATTTCTGATAGTATCTTTAGCCCCATCTTGATAAGCATTCTTCTTAATTATTCGCTCCATCAAAGCATTCTCTTCTTTTGGTGTCATTAAATTTGTTATGGTTCCATCTTCATTAAATCTTAACATCTTCTCTTCCACCTCTCTTACTTTTCTATCCTTCTTCGCTAAGGCCTTTATCTCTTCTCTATTTGATCCGAGCATTGTTAGATAGATGTGTCTCTTGTCTCCTCTTATGTTTTTATCATACCACTTATCTTTATATCCCGCAATATTCACATTTATGATTTTAAAATTTTCTACTAATACTTTTCCTTCTTTATTCCGAAGTAAGTATTCTTCTTTTAATGGTTTATTATTCCCTTCATTAAAATTTAAATTTATTTGAATTATCTCTTTTACTTTGATATATTTATCTCCTTTTTCTATAGTCTCTGTATATAAAGTAGAATAATAATTTAAATTCCTCTCTTTAATATTTTTATCATAATTAATATTAAGTTCGATATTTATAAGGATACCTTCTGTTGTCTCCGCAATAATATCTAATCTTTTTCCTTTGATCTTTTTATTCTTAATTTTTAATTCACTATTTAGATATCTTTTAACTTTGACTTCTCTTTCTAAAATATCGGATAAGATATTATTCATAATTGTATGATCACTATCATCAATGATAATTCTTTTAAAAACAGCATCATATTTTAAATCATAAAATTTCTTGCTTTTCAAAATTGGCATATAGTAACCTCTCTTTCGAGGTCTCTATTTTACCGATATTTTTTCTTATTGCAACACTTTCGACAAACGTTGTCAAAACTTCTATTTTTTCGCCAATTTACGACAAAAAAATAGTTAAAAAACTATTTTAATCTATTTACAGCCATCATTACAGCTAACTTACCATAAGAATAAGTAAGACCACCTTGTTGATAACAAATAAAAGGTTTTCTTAAAGGGCCATCACAGGATATTTCAATTGATGAGCCTTGAACAAAGGAACCGGAAGCCATAATAATTTCATCATCATAACCAGGCATATCAGTAGGGACCGGCAAAGCGTTAGCGTCAATGGCGGACCCCATTTGAATACCTTCACAATATTTAATTAAATCCTCCCGATTACCAAATATAATGTTTTGAACAATGTCTACCCGATCGTCATTATATTTTGGCTCCACATTATAACCTAACTTTTCTAAAACTTTACTCGTTAAAATGGCTACTTTTAAACTACTAGCTACCGCCATCGGAGCATGATAAAGTCCCATTAAAATTTCTTTATTAATTCCTAAAGTAGGGCCAACTTCCATACCTTCTCCGGGAACTGTTAATCTTTCAGCACATAAATTAACTAAATCTTTACGTCCTACAATATAAGCACCATTGGGAGCAATACCTCCCCCTAAATTTTTGATTAAAGAACCGACCATGATATCCGCACCAACTTCAACTGGAGTCCTATCTTCAACAAATTCACAATAGCAATTGTCAACCATTATAATAACTTCGGGATCTATTTCTTTGATAATCTTTATTACTTTTGCTAAAGAGGAGATACTTAAACTTTTTCTTTCGGAATAACCTTTACTTCTTTGAATAGCAATAACTTTAATTTTTTCACTTCTTAAAACTTGGGCAATTTTTTCATAGTCAAAATCATTATCGACTAAATCTATTTGTTCATAATTAATACCGAAAGATTTTAAAGAACTAGGGTTTTCTTTGATACCTATTACTTCATGTAAAGTGTCATATGGAAGACCCGAAATACTTAAAAGAGTATCATTAGGTCTTAATAACCCAAAAAGACAAACGGTTAAAGCATGGGTTCCCGAAATAAATTGTCCTCTTACTAAAGAAGATTCTCCACCTAAAATTTCAGCAAAAACTTCTTCAATTTTTTCTCTTCCTAAATCATTATAACCATACCCCGTCGAGGCATTAAAACAAGCTTCACTTACTCCGGCGTTTTGAAAAGCCTTAAGGACTTTACCACTATTAACAAATTCTTGCTCATCAATTATTCGAAAAATATCTTTTAATTCTTGTTCTGATTCATTAAATAAACTTACTATTTCTTCTTTAAATTTCATCTTTACCACTCATTCTAATTACTTCGCCACTACGAATATCATCATCAATCATAATTTCTAATATTTTTAAAGCCACTTCTTCTTTTTTTAAGAGATGGTCTTGCCCCACTCTTTCCATTTCCTTCTTTAAATATTCGGGATCCATATCTAAAACACTATTCGTATCTACCCAATTAGGAGCTAAAGCACATATTTTCAAATTAGGTAGTCTTAAAGCTAAATTTTTGGTTAAATTTTCTACTCCGGCTTTACTTGCGGCATAATCCATTGAAATAGGACTAAAAGTATCAGTTGCATCCGTTGATGAAATATTAATTATGATGCCTTTTTCCATATTTAAAGAAGCATATTTACAAACCAAAAAAGTACCCACTAAATTAACCTCTAAAACTTTCATAAACTCACTCTTAGTTTTAGTTTCTAAATCATTATCTATAACCAAAGCAGCACAATTGACGACCACATCTATTTTTTCATGTTTAGAAATTACACTCGCAAATAAATCTTGAATCTCATCTTCTTTAGTTAAATCACATTTATATGTATCATATAATTCCTCTATTTTATGATTATTATAAGTTCCCACAACAGTTGCTCCATATTCATGCAAAATATTTGCTAAAGTATGACCAATACCACTGCTGACACCAATAATTAAAACAACATAACCCGCTAAATCCATCACGTCACCTCAAAACATTACTATTATATAATTATTTTATTATTGTTGCAATGATATCTCCCGTAAATATTAAACTTAAAATAGTCAAAACAAATATAATTAATTTATTATTTACTTTTGCGATTATTTTTTCAATTAAAGGATTTAGAAGATAGGTAAAAATTAAACCACCAATACCAAAACAAAAGGCACTTAAAAGACAAACATAACCATTTATATTTAGAAAATATCCTTTATAATTCCAAAGACGTATGCCTCCTAGTTTTAAAAGAAGAAAACCACTTAGGCCTTCTAATAAGCCGGTAAGAAAAAATGATAAAAGAAAGATTACTAAAGGTTTTTTCTTATACTTATTGATTATTAATAAAAGTAAGGCTCCAATGCCATAAATTGGTAACCACGGCCCTTTTAAAAAGCCATGACTATAAAAATTACCTTTATAAAAATAGTTTAAAATTAATTCATAAAAATAACCTAATATACTACATAAATAAAAAGTTACGCCAATTTTTATTCCCATATCTTTTTTCATAATTATCCCGTTAATATTATGGTTTTAAATAATAACTTTACTATTCCATAAATTGGTTTAATATTTTTACATAGATAAAAAACATTAAACCATAATAAAAATAGAAAGGAAAGAAAAATATGAATGAAAACTATAAAAAAGCGCCCAATATTTTAACTGATAAAGATTTAGCTTATCTGAAAGATATTTTTGGGTGGAATCATACAGCATATAAAAATGAAATGGAAGCTTTAAATTATATTGAAGATAAAAGTGTTAAAGATATGATTAATGAAGCGACAAAACTTTTTAAAGAAAATATGAATCTAGTTTTAGATTTAGTAAAGGATGGGGAAAATGGAAAATAAAAAAATTGCTAACCCTAAAACTCCCGTGCCGACGGGATTAGGTTTAAATGATCAAGATTATATGACTACGCTTTTAAGTACTTTAAAAGCTATGGTTAAAGACATGACTGTAGCTTTAACCGAAGCCTCTAATAGCGAACTTTATAAAAAATTTAAAGATATGTTTGAAAACTTAATAAAATTACAAAGAGCTTCTTATGAATTAATGTTTAAATTAGGATGGTATACTTTAGAAGAAGCTAAAGATACTAAAGTTAATACTTTAGGTAGTGATTTACAAACACAACTAGATAATTTAAATAGTGAAAAGGGAAAATCGTGAATTAAAAAAGCATTTTATAGTATAATGAATATGTCAAGGAAACTTGAATACAATAAAAAAGGAACATTCAAATATTCTCGTGTTGAGTGGTGCCTAATCTAAATTGAGTTAGCCTAATTCATTGCGGAGTTAGGCGTTTTTTCTTTTGATAGTAGCCTTTTAAAATACTAAATTGTCAATTTAGAAAACACACTTGCATATTGACAACCAATATGCGTGTGAAATATTTTATCTATTATGTCTAGGTTCCTCTTCAATATTATTTTGACTTTTAATAATTAATGATTCATAAAAAGCTCTATTAACAGCTTCAGCTTGTTCCATTGTAGCCCATTCTCTACCATCAACTGATTTAAAAGATATACCCTTACCAAAATCTGTTGTTGGATCAACATCAGGCACCAAACCTTTACCATAATCCGTTCTTGGAGCAATTTTAGGTTCATATCCTTTTCCGTAATCAGTTAAACTATCAATAGGTTTTTTGTCGTTATAAAAAAGATTATTATTATCCATATTTTAAACCTTCCTTTCATTTTTAATTATGTACAATTATACATTAATTCTGCACATTTTACATTTTTTATGTTATACTTATATTATTTAATGGCTTATTACTAACTATTATCTAGCCCAAAAAGTTGTCGTACTTCTTCCTTTAGGGCTCCATTGTTGGAATTACCCGAACACTTTTAAATAGTTCGGTTAGAATAAAAGTTCATAATACTTGATATTATGGACTTTTTTCATGCTTGGAAGGAGGTTAAAAACTCATGAAAGTATCCATAGAACAATTAGAGTTTCCCTCTTCTATTAAAGATAAAATATTAAAATTAAAGGATGTTACTCTTCTAATATTTTATATCTTTTAATATTTCATCAATATTATTTTTATAATCATGGGTTCCATCAATAAAGATTAAAGTATTTTTAACTCGAGAAATAACAATATAATCATCAGTTGATTCGGCAACTATTTTAGCAAATATAGCCCCCTTAGTTTCTTGGTTTTGAGTATCCGCTGTAATATAATCTACAATGCTATCTTTATATTTTTCGTAAACTTTTTTTGCTTCTACTTCATTTTTAAATTCATAATATTCCACTTGATAAGGCACATCTTCTTTAGTAGCTACAAGATAAGTATCAGACTCATACTTGGCTTCTTCTTTATCACTTACACTATAGCCAAGAGCGGTAAAATGTTTATTAAATTCTTCTTTTCCTATAGCACTTGGAAAAACACAACCCGTTGTTATAATGCAAACAATTACAATAATAATTATACCAACAATTATACTTTTATTTTTCATTTTTATCTTCTCCTCTATGTCTCTTATAAAATATTTCCATTATTTCGGCAAATTCATTATCACTATCTAATTTGACCATATATTCTTCATCATTTTCTTTTAAAACTTTTCTTAAACAAAGTGCTCGCTCATCATCTCGTTTTTGTAAAACAAGATAATCATTATCTTTATTACTAAAAGCATCGATTACTTCATATTCGAAACCATCTTCCAATGTAACTATATCAATATCTATCATAATTTCATTGACCCCTCTTGATTCATTTTTTGGACACTTGCTACCGAATTAAAATAAGTTAAACTTTTACTTTGTTTATAAGCTTCCATAAATTCGGTTAAAAAATTTTGATCTTCTTCATTTAAGTCATAGAAAGCCATTGGATTTTGTAAATAATTCGAAGCATCATATCTCGAAATAGCGGCCAAAACTTCTGGAGTACAAAATTCTTGCACCCGACCTGAATTAGCCACATAATCTAAAAAACTATGACAAGTATCTATTTTTTCTTTAATCACTTGTAATTTTTCATTATTAGTAACGTTTAAACGTAACCTTGCCATAATGGTATCCATATTATATAGGCGATTTTGTTCTAAATCTTTATATACTGAATGCAAAACATCATCTAATACATTAGGATCTTTTTCTAACATATCTTCAAGATGTCTGGCAATTATATCTTCACGATAATCATAGTCCACTTGATTAGTTTGTAGATTATATCCCAAACTTTCTGTGGCTTGCTCCACAATATTTTCGGTTGTTTCACCTCGAGAGGCAAACTGACCAATTTCTTTTTCTAACATATGATTTGTGGTATGGATTCTTCCCACATATAAAAGGGATACTACCCCAATTCCCGCGATTAAAATTCCTCTTTCTAATTTTTCTCTAAATTTTTCTTTAGCAGTTTTGGCTCTTTTAGCATTTAAACGAGTACCTCGCAAAGATGCCGGCTTATTTAAATTAGCCTCTTCTTCAACACTAGCCTCTTGCGCTTTTTGATAACCCATAAAATCCCTTATTTTATCGTCAGCTTCATGATTTAGAATTTCATCTTTCGTATAATTACCAATTAAAACTAAATATTTAGCACAGTTAAAAGTTTCATTAACATCTTTAACATCAAAATGATCAACAATATAATGAACTATTTCGGAGTAATCATAATTAGCCCCAGTAGTTTTTTTCATATCGTCTACCATATCATAAACTAGGTTAAAAAACTTTTCGCCCTTTTCACTTTCCATTTAATCACCTACATGGTCCTATTTTTAATATACTATTTAACTAGTTTAAAGTCAAATTACTCTATTTTCTTTATAATATTATTGACATAATTTTTACTCAATATTCATCTTTTTAGCCATTAATTTACTAATTAAATAAGCCACGAGTAACATAAAGAAAATGACGATTAATATTTTAGGGTTTTTAAAGCTTTCTACTAGACTTGTTCCGATAAAGCCCCAGAAAAAAACTAAAAAGATTTTGCCAATCATAATAGCTACGGCATATTTTTTAAAAGGCATTTTCGATAAGGCCGAGGCAATATTAATTAAAAAGGCCGGCGTAAAAGGAATAGCGATTAACAAAACTAAATTTGATAAAGATATTTTATCAATTTTTTTCATTAATTTATCAAACTTTTCAATTTTTCGAACCTTTCTTTGAAAAACATCTTTTAGGATAGTTCTACATAAATAGAACGCAAAAAAGCAGCCTAAGCAAGTTAAAAGATAGGCTACTATAAAACCAAGAGTATAACCATAAGCAATAAAAATAATGGTAATAAATACAAATAATGGTAAAACAGGAAGCATAGATTCTAAAAATATTAAAAGACAAGCAAATAGAGGGCCATAAAAAGTCGAACTATTTACTAAATTCATTATAAAATTGTATCCATTATTTAAAAAATCCATCATATTTACCACATTATTATTATAATATAAGTATGAGTATTTTTCACGAATTTATTACATATGTTACATCATATCCGTAAAAAGCTAATATTCTTACTGCTTGTTTACTTTTATGTCCTTTATCACACATAATATAATATTTATTATTTTTATTTAATAAAGTTTTATGATTCATTAAAAGTTTATCATAATAAATATTGATACTATAGGGATTATGTTTTTCCTTATATAAAGTGGGATCTTTAACATCAATTAAAATACCCATACTAGGATTAAATTCACTTTCCTTAATGGTTTTCATCGTATCACCATTTTATTATATGAATATTTTTATTTTCGAAAAATTATATTTAACTAAAAAAGAAGATTATTCATCTTCTCCAAAGAAATCATCAAAGAACTCATCATCAGTTATAACATTTTCATTCATTATAACACTATCAACATCGATATTAACTTTTGGCGCCTCTTTCTTTTTCTCTTCCTTTTCTTCTTTAACTTCTTTTTCCTTCGGCATATCTAAGGTTTCCACATCTTCTTTTAAATCATCATCTAGATAATCATCTTCTTTAATATTGGCAAGTTCTTTATTAAAATCATAATTAGCATTTAATAATTCTTGATTTTGTGCCTTTAATTTATCTTTTTGTCTTTGTTCTTCTTCATCAAGTTCTTTTAACTTCCGATCAATATCTTTCATCATAGCATCAATATCCATGTTTTGCATACCACTGCCAAAAGGATTACTTGAAGCACTACCAAACTGATTACCATAAGGATTTGAATGATTCATCGAACTAGGTGATGCAAAAGGATTAGTCATTTGATTGGCCGGAGCTCCAAAAGGATTAGAACCAGTCATGCCTGGGCCCATTGGTGAAGACATTGGATTAGCCATATCTCCTACTCCATTCATCATTTTCTTTCTTTTTTCTTCTGTTACATATTTCTTAATATCAAATAATTCTACTTTATGGGTTTCTCTAATTGGGAAAGAAGCAGTTGGATAATCTTCACCCCAATTCATTTTAAAGTTAGGAGTATATTTGGTTTTAAATGGATACATTCTTAACCGTATAATAATGGCTTCGCCTAATTTTAACTTTTGCAAATCACTAACGGTAACTAAAGGAGTTGATGCCGTCTTATCTTTATCTTTCGATTTAACATCGCCACACATCTTACTAATTTCCTCTAAGGCTTTTAATTCGGTACTAATTAAGTAAATTAAATTACCACAGTTACCTTTAATTACTTGGGCAACTTCTTCGCCATAAACATCATTAAGTTGGGCAAAGTTTTGAATGATAAAGGTAAAACGAATATCCCGACTTCTAGCGGCCGTTACCATACTATCAATATCTTTTAAAGGTGGCATGTTAGGAAACTCATCCAGAATAAAGTTAGTTCGATATTCTAGTTTGCCTCCATTAGCTTGAGCCACATCAATTAAAGTTTCATAACATTGTTTAATAAAAATGGTCATTAAGGTATGATATGTTTTCTTTTCATCATGAATAACCATAAAGACCGCCGTTTTTCCTCGGCCAATATCCCGCATATCAAAATCACTATAAGAAAGCATTTCAGAAAGACTTTCCCTAGTAGAGAAAATTCTAATCTTTTGTCTAAAAGTCGAAAGTAATCCACCTTTAGTATCTCCAGGAGCATTAATGACAGTATTAGCAAACATATAAGCATTACTATCTGGCCCTTTTAAATTAAAATATTCCTTAATAAAATTACTTGTCGCGTATCTTTCTTCCCCAACTGTACTCATATAGTTGATACTATTTAAATTTACTTCCTTAGGGTCAGCATCTTGGAATAAACCTAAGGCTAAACCTGAGAAATAATCAGCTGATCCTTTTTCCCAGAATTCAGAATCCCCTTTATTAGATGGATCATATAAGATATTTAAAGCAACGTCATCTAAAAGTTCGGTAGCTTTATCATAATTTCCTTCTTTATAATATTGATAAGGCAAATATAAAGGGTTCCAGGCATTACCTTTTTCGGGTTCTCGGAAGTTTAAAACAATAACTTTATAGCCCCGTTCTTTTAAGTTTTGCGCCGTTTTAGTATAAATCTCACCTTTAGGGTCAGTAATAACCATACTCTCGCCTTTTTTGGCTAAGATATTAACCATTGGAAAAACTAAGTTTTCCGTTTTACCACTACCGGTGGAACCAATAACTAAGTTATGATAATGACCATTATCAACCCATACTTCTTTACCATTATTGATTAAAGGAATTCCGGCAGCTTTTAATTCTTTATCTGAGGGATTAATTTTTTCAACATTACTGGATTCTTTAATCTCTTTTTCTTTAGCCCATCTTGCATAACCATCATTACTTTTGGTTTCCCCAACTTTAAGGCCAATTCCTTTACCTTTTTCTTTATTAAAAATATAATCTGAAACACTCGTAAAAATTAAAATTAAAGCCCCAATAAAAAGTCCTAAAGTAAAAGGTAAATATTTTAAAGAGAAAGCACTTATAGGTATTAAACCATAAAAAGTTCCTGTATTAAGTAAACAAAATAAATTAGATACAGCAAGTGCACATAAATATAATAAAATTATGCAATATAATACAAATAGAAAAAAATCTTTAGGTTCTACCTTAAACTTCATAATTACCCTCTCCAATTCACACTTATTATACTATAAATAGTATAGAGTTGCAAAACAAAATTACCAGCCAAAATCAAAGTCAATTTTAAAATCCATGACACTATTTTCTTTAACACTAATTATATTACCATCATCAGTATATTCACTATAAACTTTGCCATCATCCTCTGTTGCGGTTTTTAAATTATTATAAGTTTTAGCTAAACCTATATAAATAGTATCCCGATATTGTAAGAATAATGGTTCATCATAACCATCATCTCTCATATAGTCAGTAAAAAACTCTTTTGCTTGGCCATATAACATATTAAAGGCTTTGGTTGAATCTAAATATAATAAATCTTGAAATAAACTAACATAATAAGTTACTTTATTTTTTACAGAAAGACTCTTAGGTTTAAAAACTTCTTCATTATTAGCGGTCATTTCCCCAATATTATAATTTTTCGCAAAAGTTTCCATGTCTAAATTATCTTCTAAAGGTTCTAAAATATATTTATTATTATCATCAACCACTACTAAAAAATTAATATGAGGATAGTATTCGATTGTTCCTTCTTCAACTGGTGTATCTAACACATAACCGGAAACAAAATAATAAGTTACGCTACTTCGAGGATTATAATAAATTTTTTCTGCCACATATGTTGGCGTATAATGGAAACGCTTTAACTTAGTAGCGGCATCAGAGGTAGTTAAATTATTAGATTCTCTAAATTCATCTAATAGTAAATGAAAAACATGCAAATTATCATCACTTATTAAATAAGTAAAGTAGGTATTAATTGCCTCTTGAACCCCAAAAAACACATCTTCTTTAGTTAATAATTCAATTTCCGTACTAATTGTTTGTGGATATTCTGGCGTTGGTTCTTCATAATTTCCTCCGCCATTATCAGTATTATCATTGTTATTATTCAAACTTAAAACTACCGCCACAATAGAAGTTATAACTAAGATGACAATTATTATAATTAACAACATTTTTTGATTGCTTTTCATTTTATTTTCTCCCTCTTAATCACTACATCCATTTTTAACATAATTTAAAATATTATTAGCATTGGAAGCTCTAGCGCTACAATCACCGGCTGGATTTTCGTAATATCTACAAAAATAGTAAGCAATATCATAAGCTGATGATGCCGGATCATAAACTACCCTTTTAACATTTGGAAAACTAGTATTTATTTCTTCAAGCATAAAACCAACTTGAACATTAATATCCGCGATTGAGGATGCTCTACCCTCGTCTTTTAACTCTTCAAAATATCTCAGTAAATTAGCTTTTCTGTTCTCAGCTGTCCATTGAATTAAACCATAACCAGCATGATCTTCAGCAAAATACTGATAAACGCCATTACTTACCGCCGTTGTATATGCTTCATCATTACCATATGGTCCTATAAGGCCTCCATAAACACAATAACCATAATTAGCCCCATTGATTATGCAACATTTATTGTTTTCATAACAATTTTCCAAGTTATTAGTTTTATAGCCACCTTCAGCTGCAATATTCGTAAGGATACCCGCAGAAGCTTCGTCAGATAGTCCCAAATCTTTTATCGCCCGACAAACCCCCGCTTTGTCAACAGAATATGAACATCCATTAGCTCCTGGTCGAGGATTGGTCGCACTGATATAATTAAGGGGATTTACTTGCGATCCATTAATTAAAATCTCAAAATGGAGATGGGCTCCCGTTGAAGAACCACTAGAACCAATTAAGCCTAATTTTTGCCCTTGGCTAACTCGCTCGCCAACTTGAACCACAACTGAACCTTTAGTCATGTGTAAATATCTAGATCCAGTTCCATCATCATGGGTTAAATATACAACATTTCCGCCACCGCCTCCACAATCATCTGTAGCTCCACTACTTTTTGTAGGACAGACGTTATTAATATAAGTAACTACACCACTTCTAGAAGCTATAACTACATCATCAAAATTTCCTCCTATATCGACACCTTTATGGGCTTTTGCCCCATAACCTATATCACGAGAACTAGAAAACTCAGAATAAATATGAGTTAAATCTGGCGTGGGTTCAGCAGAATATATACCACCTTCCGAATTTGGAGTACCAATTGGCCACCACCATCCAGCATCACATCCATTACCATTATTTTGATGGTGAAACTCACAATAATCGCCTAAATCATATAAGTCTCTACCTCCAATGTAACCACTTGAAGATTGAAACAAGCTAAAGATCATTTGATAATCCGATTTACCATAATGAACTCCATCTGATTCATTCCAATTAATCGAATCTTGCGTTAATCCTAAATCAAGGTAGACTAAATTATCTAATCCAGCATCCGCTATTAATGATGCCATCGTGTTATTAAAATCTATAACATCTTGATTAGTTCTATGATAAGAATTTTGACTATATTTAGATTCATTTACCGGACCTGTTTGAGCAATATAAAGAGTATGTTTACTCCATTCCCCTTCCGCTAAGGCTTTATAAACTTCAAAATATTTATTTACATTTTCCGTATCATTTACTCCAAGCCAACTAACAATATTATAACTTTTGCCACTCTTCATTTTTTGATTAGCAAGATTAATAGCTCCCAAACCAGAGTCGTTTGTAAATCCAGGACGCCAAGTAACTGAACAATTACTGCCATAATTAGTGCCATATCTAAACCAACAATAACCTTGAGCCCCATGATAAACTACATGATCTTGATCAACGATGCCATAATTGGCCATGCCGTTCATCCGAGAGTCTCCAATATAAATAGTTTCTTTAGATTGATCAAGTCTGGTACTACTAGACTTAGAAGATGATGATGATGATTTACTACCACCATAAACTTCTCTTAAAATTGTTTTATAATTAGAACTTGTAGAATTAGCAATTTTTTCAATATATTCATCACTTATATTTAAAGAATCGGCTCCGGTTAGAAAAGTAATTGGACCAGTATGAGACGCTGAAATATATAAATATCTTTCAATACTTTTATAATATTTTTCATAAGAATCCTTAACATCATCTGGAATAATTTCATATTTAACTGAGCAACCAACACTTACTGATTTGGCAGTATTGGTATATTCACCATCTGCTAAGACACTTGTTTTAATAGCAATCATTAAAGCTTTTAAAGCTCCTGTTGAAAATTCATAATCTTGAGAGTAAGCATAAGCCGAACCTATAACAAAATTTTTTAATGATATTCCCGCAACATTATCATCACAACTATAATCAACGTAAGTTAAATTATAGTCACATTCGCGATCAAAATAACCATTTTTAAAATCTTCACTATCAAATAATAGAGAAAATATTAAAATAACCACAATTAACACTATTCCAATTACGATAGCAGCAAAAGGATGTCTTATAAAAAATGATGCTACTTTCTTAATTCCATTTACGAGCGTATTTTTGGCGTTTTTGGCCCCCTCTTTAGCTTTTTTAAATTGAAAAGGCTTTTTCTTAGGCTTTTTTTCAGCTGAAGTTTCAGGTTCTTCATGAGAATCATCATCTTTTTTTAAACCATCTTTAGCCATACCCCCATCATCATTGGAAGAGTCTTCCGCACTTTCCTCTGTTTGATTCATTTTCGAACTACCTTCATTAATTTTATCTTGTGTTCTATTCCGACTTTCAGCCTTTAATCTTTCTCTATCTACTTTGTTATTCATAGCGTTTCGATGTTGAAGAGGTACATCTTCATATGTTTCTTCTTCTGTAGTTGTTCCTACATCTTCATGCTCTTCTAACATCGAATCTAATGAATTTTCTACTTCATCCAAATCATAATGGCCATCTTTAGCCAGTCCTAAAGAATTAGCTATATTTAAAAGTTCACTACTTTTATCACCGTCACCTGTAGAAATTCCCAACATTCTTGCTTTACCAATAATTCTATCTATTTTCATACAGGTACCACCTTCTAGAATAATTTTAGCATAATTTCTGCATAAAAAAAAGCGCTTTCACGCCCTATTATCGAAATTATTTAGCTTCCACAATTAATTTTATGGCTGTCTTAGCTTCCCCGTTTATCGTAATATCATTGAACGCGGGAATAACCACTAAATTATCTCCGGTTGGAGCTACAAATCCCCGACAAATAGCAATAGCTTTAATTGCTTGATTTAAAGATCCTGCTCCAATAGTTTGTAATTCAACCATTCCTTTTTCGCGATAAATATTCGCAATGGCACCCGCTACTTTACTAGGATTTGATTTGCTAGATACTTTTAAAATTTCCATAACATATTCCTTTCTTCATAATTAAAATATATGACTTAAGAAATTTAAAAATACCTACTATCGAAATTCTGGAGCAATGACTTTTTCATACATTCTTTTAATAAAATCACGAGTGAAATTTTGATTGTAACGGTAATGTGTTTTCTCATAATCGGCATTATATAAAGAATAAGGAATTAATTCAAAATGGCGAAAATTCGCATCATAATAATTGACGATAGGTTCAGTTTTAATATCTTTAATAACTATTTCATTATTTTCTTTTAAAATTTTTAATTTTGCTAACAAACCGACTTGATAAGCATTATCAAATTCTTCGCCAGCTCTACTCACATCTTCATCAGCCGAAGTAAAATTGCCTAAAGAATAAAAGACTAAAGTTTTATTTTCTTCCCCAATCCATTTTATAGGCTCTATAGAATGGGAGTGACTTCCCACGATTACCTGAACACCTAAGGAATTTAAAAACCTGGCTAAAGATTGTTGCTCTTCCGTCTCTTCATAAGTAAATTCCGTACCCCAATGCATTAAAACAATAATCACATCGGCTTTCTTCTTTAATTCGGTTACATCACTCTCCATTTTTTCATAAAAAATTTCTTTGGTATCGGGATCTTTAAATAAAGAAACATACTTTCTTTCATCTTCTGGCACCTTTTGATTAGTGCCATAGCCATAAGCTAAAAATTCTATTTTAAGTCCCTTTACCTCTTTAACAACATAATAATTATCATCTAAAGTAGTTCCTACGGTTAAAATATTAGTATTATTTTTAAAATAATCTAATGTCGATTTAATCCCCGCCAATCCCCGGTCATAAGTATGATTATTAGTAGTTCCTAAGACTTCTAAAGATAAGGATGAAACTAAATCGCCAACATATTTTGGAGCACAAAAATTAAAACCCGTTCCACTTACCTCTAAGTTATCATTGCCTATAACGACTTCCATATTACCAACTGATATATCATCATCAAGAAAATAATCTTTAACTTTGGCAAAATAATTATAAGGGTCATCCCCTAAACGGACACTATTATAAAAAGGTTCTTCAAATAAAAAATCGCCAACTAAAGTTAAATTAACTTCTTCCCCATTTGGTTTATTTTCTTTAAAACTATTTGCTTCTTTTGCAGATTTTTTTTGATCTTGAAAAACAAATACTCCTACTAAAAGTCCAATTAAAAGAAAACTTAAAAAAATAACTTTTTTCTTCTTCATTAAAATCTCATTTCTTAAAAAAATAAGTAAGTTATTTCTTACTCATTATATAACCCGCTAATGGATCCATTAATTCTAAGATACCATTAATTAGGAAGAAAAATCCCAATACCAATATTTGAATATCATTAGTATAATATAAATTAACGGAAGCGAGAATTCCTGTTAAAATAAAAATAACTAAATTAACTACATTAAGTTCCCATAATTTATTTTTTCGATCATGATAATAATCACTTTCTTTTAATTTTATTAAACTCATTAAGATAACCCAAATAAATAAACAAAGAGCTAAATTCCAAGGAGAATCATTTATATCTAAAAATAAAAGTAAAACTAAAATGGCAACACATGATAAGGATGTACTAAAGCCACTATATTCTTTGGCATTTAAAATAGCAAAATTCTTAATTAAGTGGATGATACCATATAGGGAAATTATAATAATAAACACTATTCTAACATTAGTTATATTAAAAATTGGTAACAAAGTTACAGCACTAGACCCAATTACTAATATCCAACCAACTATAAATTCAACAAGGGTTCTTCTATCCATTTAAGTCACTTCCTATTTTAATTATAAAATAATTATACCTTTTTTTCAATCAGTTTTAACATTACCAAATCGGCGATCGATGGTGTTATAATAATCTATTGCATCCTCTAAATCTTTTTCTAAAAAATCTGGAAAATAAGTATCGACAAAATATAACTCAGCATAAGTTGATTGATAAAGCATAAAACTACTTAAGCGGTGTTCTTTACCAGTTCTAATCAGTAAATCAATCGGAGGTAAATCTTGATACAAATATTGATAAAATTTTTCTTTATTTAAATCTACTTCTTTTAATTTACCATCTTTTAAATCTTTAGAAACTCTTAAAGAAGCATCTACTATTTCTTGCTGACCATCATAATTAAAGCAAATATTTAAAATGCAATCAGTATTGTCTTTAGTTCTCTTTGTAACATTGTCCATCGCTTCTAAAACATCTTTTCTTAAATTTTCTTTACGACCACTAAAAACAATTTTAACATTATTATCAATAACTTTATTTAATTTTTCATTAAAATATGTAACAAATAGATTCATCAAATAATCTACTTCTTCTTTGCTTCTTTTAAAATTATCAGTAGAAAACGCAAAAACAGATAGGACTTTTATTCCTAACTCTTTAGCATGAATAGCCAATTTTTCTAAAGCTTTAGCTCCTTCTTTATGGCCTTCGCTTCGTTTTAGCCCCCGCTCTTTAGCCCAACGGCCATTGCCATCCATAATAATTGCTACATGATTTGGTATATTCATTAGATTCACCTACTTTAATAGCGCATTAAATTAATAATAAATAAAAGATATAAACAAATACTATAACGAACTTTAAACATTCCTAATTCAAAAATAGATACTAATAAATCAGAAATACAAACAATGTACCCTTCTTTATATAAAGGTTTGTATTCTTTAGGATTAACTTTACCATCATGATTGATAAATGGTAAACACTTTTTAGTTAAAGCATAATGATACATATGCGTTTCAATAATGCTTGCTTCTTTATTAGTTATATGAAAATATTTTTTGGCATTATCACTACTAGTTTTAGGATGATTTAAATATGAACTATCACCATTAAAAAAGTCATGAAGTAAACCACTGATACAAGAATCTTTAATATCTCCTTTAAATAATTTGGCGAGCAAGAAACTAACATATGATACTCTTTTACAATGATCATATCTATTAGTGCCATGATGAGCTTCATTTTTAAGGCTTAAGAAATTCTCATCATTTAAAATATTTTGGGTTATTTCTTTATATTCTTTATTTAATTTCATTTATATTCCTCTTAACATAAATATATTTGCAACGGAATAATTATAGCATACTTTCTTTTAAAAATATACCTCTAAGCAAATATTCGACACTATTTTGATAATTTATTTCTTCTTTCTTTTTCTTGTTTTCTCCATTTGAAGACACAAATCCGGACGTTCTAAAGTCGTTTGGAGTATGTGCTCTAAGACATCATTTCTAATGGTTTTAAAAGTAACATTTTCAAATTTACAACGACTAGTAAAAGTAGAAATAAATTCACTAATTAAATTATCAAGCTTATCTCTAGTAATTTGCCCATCTTTATAAAGATTCATTAACTTTTCCGCATAACTTTTAACTAAAAATTCATAAATTTTATTAAAATACCATTGAATTTGCGATTTAATACCAGAAATTTTTTCCTGAAAAGCCACAATATCATTTAAATGATCAAGCATTAAAAGAAAATTAATTATTTCCTCTTTAGAATTATATTTCTGAAGCTCATAAATTAGTCCTCGTAAATTGGATCCTAGATATAAACTTTCCATTTTGGCTTCTCCCACAATAATCTCAACTAAAGAAGCTATATGAGATAAATAATTATAAGGATGAGTATTAAATAATTCTTGACTAAAATACCTTCTAGTTAAAAGTTCTGTATAGCCTTCATTTAAGCCACTACCTAAGGAATAATGGCCATTATAGTAATATTGTCTAAAACCGGAATAAATAATACCATTTGTAGGGACACAAGAAGATGCATGAAAAAGTTCATGGTACAAATAATCCCAATTTTCTTTAAAAAAGATTGCATTATTTTTCCCATCATAATAAGCGGCAAAATATTTGAGAATTTTATCCTTATCAATATTAGAAGGATTTATTTTTAAACTATTTAAGTTATTGCAAAAAGTTATTAAATCTTTGGGATGAAAATTAGCTAATAAAACTTGAATAAACTTTAAAACTCGTTTTTCACCTTCCGAATTAGCTATTTTTTCATAATCTATTTGTCTTTCTTTTTGAATAATAGGAGGTGGTGGTAAAACTTCTTTAGACTTTAAATCAGAAAAAGCATCATTAAAACGGGAGAACCTTAAATATTCTGCATAAGTAGCAGGATAAATATTTTCCCAAGGTTTAGGGCTAGTTTTAAATTGGACTTTCTTTAAATTTTTCATCTTTTCCCCCTTAATTTAATGGTGCGTCAAACTTCATTAATGTATTATATAACATTTTTCTTCTTTTTTAAACTATAACCACGATGATTATGTTAAGATTTTTTTAAAATGAGACATTTCTAAAAAGGATTAACAATAGCCACGATGTATTAACATTAAATTCAAAATGTTGTATAATAAGAAACGAAAAAGGAGCATGTTAAATGAGCGAAAAAAGTAAAAATATTTTAATTATAGTTTTAATATCAATCATTATAATTTTAGTAATTGGAATGGTTATCCTTGTTTTTCAAAATATTAGAACAGAAGATAAATTAGATTATCTAGAAGACCATTATGAATATTTAAATGAAAACAACAATCAAAACAATGTTGATGATAACATCATTAATAGTGATAAATCTTCCAATAATGATAATCAAAACATTTCTCAAAATGAAGCTTTAGAGATTGTTTTAAAAGATTTAAAAATAGCCCAAAATGATATTCGAGATTTGGATATTGAACTTGATTATGAACCTAAATATCAAAAAAATGTCTATGAAGTAAGTTTTGAATACAAATACTATGAATATGAATATTATTTGGAACCTGCAACAGGAAAGATATTAGATTCTTTTAAAAGTTTGAATTAGTTAAAAGGCTACTTCTTCTAGAGTGGCTTTTTTATTTTTGGCTTTTTTCTCTTTTTCTTTTTAATATCAAGGCACTAGCAAATAAAATTAAACTTGGTAAAATAAATTCTAAACTTCTAGTTAATATATAGGCATAAAAGGGAGCTGAATTAGAAGAAGTATCATAATTAACACAATCGATAATTAACCAAATTATAAATATAATTATCAGTACTAAAGAAATTCCTAAAAACAATTTAGAAAGTTTTTCCTTCAAATTAATTCCCTACTCTCTAGTCTAATTATACTATGCCTTTTTCAAAAAGCATATTAATTGTTATTGATGAAAATATAAGTTGACATCTTCTTGAATTTCCCATTTTAATTTTTCAATTGTTCCATCTTGCCGAATCTTCGCCATATCTTTTTGCACTTTTCCGGGAAATATTTTGGCCATATCTTTAACATAATAACTACCATCCCGAGGAATTTTATAATTTACTACATCGAAAGTATCCTTATTTTTTCTTAACTCAAATTTATAAGGAATTGAAGAACCTGAATCATTTATAATATTTTCATTTTCTAAATAATATTTTTCTTGTAAAATCCAGGCATAAACAAAAAATTTTGTTTCTGATTTTTTAGTTATTAAATAAGTTTTTAAAGCCACAAAAGACTTTTCATTATCATGATAATTATTCTCTTCATCATTTTTAATTAAATACTCTTTAATTACATTTTCCATTTTAATACTATCTAAATTTATAGGGGGCATATAATCAAACCCCCAGGTACTAAAAAATACCGGTTCATTATGGTACATTCTATTTATATCAATACCAAACAAGATAGATAGAGTTCCTAAAGACAAAATAACAAAGCCAATAAAAATAATTAAAATAATTTTTAAATGATTAATCCTTTTATGCGAATAATCAATAGTGTTAACAATATTTTCTTCAAATCTTTCTTGATATTCTTCTTTCGTTAATTTTTCCCCACTTAAAAGCTCATTAATAGTTATTCCTAAAATGTCTGTTAATTTTTTTATTAAAGATAAATCGGGCATGGTTTTACCATTTTCCCAACGACTAATAGATTTGTTAGTGACTACTAGACTTTCCGCTAACTCTTCCTGAGTCATCTTTTTTTCTTTTCTTAAAGTAGCAATAAATTTTCCAATTTTCTCTTGGTCCATAGTTTTCCCTCCATCAAACAATATAAACGATTATGCTTATTAAGTACAGGACAGAAAGTGAGAATTAAAAAAAATTAAAAGTTATTTTTCTTTATTTATTTTAATTTTCTTTTTCATATTGAACTTTTAAGTCTTCACTAACTATTACTTTATATTTTCTTTGATTTAATAATTCTTGATTTTGACTATCAAAAGCCTCAACTTCAATAGTGGTTGTCCCAGTTTTTTTAGGAATAAAATGTAAAGAAATAATATAATTACCAGTTTCCATAATGGCATTATCATAATCTAATTTAGCCTCTAGAATGGTATCATTTGAATTATTAATTTCGATTCTAGGACTAGAAGTTGTATTATCTATGGTTGGTAGTGCTGTACTAAAAGTAATATGACTATACTTAAATTCTTTAGAATATTCAACCTTATAAAAATCTAAATTGTTTTGAATTGTTTTGATATCTACTTCATATTTTGAAGTATTATGGTTAAGTAAATCTTTCACTAAATATTTATCCCTATTATTGATAATAGCATAAACTTTATCGCTCTTTTGACATGGAAAATAATAAGTATAAAATTCATTTTCATAAAACTTGTCTAGTCCTTCTAAACAAGATGTTGACTCATCAACTATTTTCATTTGATATTGAAATACACTAAGATTTTCTTTATAAAGATAATTATGGAATAAAATTACTCCCAAGATAGCAATAAATATTAGACCAAATAGACATATTAGCTTAATTAATTTTTTCTTATCTATTTTATTTTTTTCGAGTAAGAAAATGTTTTTAACCAAATCATCAATAGTTTTAATTTTTAATATTTTAAACATTATTAGAGAGCCACTGACATTTAAGATAATATCATCAATATCAAATCTTCCCACTCCCCCAAATAATTGTAATAATTCAATTCCTAAAGTAATTAATAATATAGTTAAGAAAAATGTTTTAAATTTATTTTCTTTTTTAAATAAAAGTGGTAAAAAGAAAGCCATTGGCATTAAAGCCGCAAAGTTACCTAATATATTATAGAAAATTGTACTACTAGTTGTTAAATTATTAAAATTTTCGATTAAAAATTCATAAATAGTTCGAAAAGGAATTAGATTAATAGATTCTTTTAAATATTCTAAATTAAATGATCCAAAAAATCCTTGCCTTCCCCATGATGAGTCAAATAAAGTTAAATTTATAAATAATAAAAGATATAATACGAAAAATATCCATAAATTTGTTTTAAGTGGTTTATCATTTTTATAATATTTAAATAGTAATACTCCTCCAAAATAAATAAGTAAACATGATATAACAATAAACACCATAGTTGTTTTAAAATCAATAATAATATTTGGCCTAATAGCATTAATAATATAAAATAACGTTAAAAATAATGCTAAGCCATATAATAAATAGCCAAAAATTTTCTTTTTCATTTTCCCTCCTTACATTATTTATTCATTATTCTTATGAATAATCTTCTATACAAATATAATCCTTTAAAGAACATTTAACATTAATGTTTTTTGTATCAGCATTCTTTGATGTTATATTTGCATTAAAATAAATATAATTATTTTCAATATTTTTTATATTATAAATATCTTGAATAGTGGCATCTTCACTAATTTTTGATAAATCAAAATTTAAAAATTTTTCTTCTACTTTTTCTTCGTTCAAAATATATTGTTCTATAAATGGCCAGGTAGCTCGATGAACAAAAAGTTTATATTCGTTAGTTTCAACATCCGTATAAAAATAGTTGCTTTTGAAATCTAATTCAGGTTCACCAGTACCAATTTCACTAATATATATATAATCATTATAAGAAACCCTATAAAATAAAGCATCACTCTCATCCTCACCATTCTCAAGATGAGCAATAGCATAAGTTTGAGGATTATTGCTTTCCTCAAAAGTATATTTTATGTTTTTAAGAGTATTTATATTTATATGCTCGTAATTGTTATATTTATCATAATTATCATTACTCCCAAGCAAGAACAAATATAAAGTAAATAAGATAATACAAGTCACAAAAATAATTATTATAATAATATTTCTTTTTTCCATACTTACCTCTAAATGTTTATTTTTTGTTTTTATCTAATAAAGCTGCAATTCCAAATAATGTTCCTGAAAAACCGAATACTAAAATTGGAAGATAAACCCTCATAGAACCAGTTGACCATTTCCATAAACGATATTCAAGAAAACCATATAATCCTATAAAAAGAATAAGAATTGAAATTCCTTTTAAAATTATTGAAATTGTTTTTTCTTTTTTCATATTTCCTCCCTTACATTTAATTAACTTAATTATACTATACCATTTTAAAATATACCAACTATTATTTTGAAAAGCAAATAAAAAACCAAGCCAATTTTAATGCCTAGCTTTTATTATAAAATTATATATATTTTTTTATCTCATCATATAATTCATCTTTATTGATTTTTTCTTGATAATATTTAAGTTGTTTAATTATCTTTTTAAATAACATATCATCGACAAAACCATAAGGAGCATAATTATTTATTTCTTGCTTATATATGTTTTTTAAATTGATATAATTAACCGGGGCTTTTAATTTATTATCTTTATTTCGCTTTAATGAAAAATGTTGATAATTATTTTTATGTAATGTCTTATTACTTGAACTTGATATTGTTAAATAATAGAAATGCGTATCTGTAACATAAATTATTAATACAGGATGCCCTGTTAGAGAAAAATCAATTCTTTTAGCATCTTTATAAATAATGTTTTTTAAATTGATAATATCTTGTTCTTCAGCAAACATTAATATACTATTAAATTCCCTTCACTATCTCTAGAAACATAGTATGTTACATTTTCATCATCATAATTGGCATTACACAATTCACTATATTCATTATCAGTTAGGGTTATATCAGGCGTTAAGAAAAAATATCTCCCATTAATGATTTCTAATTTTTCATTAAATTCTTCATCTTTATAATCATTATATAACTCAAACATTATATCTTTATATTCTTTTAATAAAGCTTCATTAGATATTATGGGATTAAGTTGTTTTTTTACTTTTTCTTCTAAGGTACTCCATGGTGTTTCTTCATGGGTTTGCTTAGATATAGCATCAGCTTTTAAATAACCATATAATCTGTTGATAATTTGAAGAACTTTAACCTCATCATCTGATAATTCAATTTTTACATCTAAATTTAAGAGATTATCATATTTATATTTACCATAAACATATGGTAATACCGGGCCATTCTTCCAAGCTTCTACATCTTTTTGAATTATGTCTTTATTTAAGGCTAAAAACATAGCTTTAGCATAATAACATAATTTATTCAATAAAACATTACCATCATAAGAATTAGTTTGAATTGTATTGTTATTATTACAAAACCATTTAGCAACCATTAATGTTTTATCCATTATAACACCTCCTTCAACATTTTTCACATATATTATATGTAAAAGTATTATTAAATGTAAAGAAAAAAGCCTTTTGTTAAAGCTTTTTTGTTATCTTAAATGGTGGCTCCAGCGGGAATTGAACCAGCGACACAAGGATTTTCAGTCCTCTGCTCTACCGACTGAGCTATGAAGCCATAAAAGATGGTGCCCAAGGCCGGACTTGAACCGGCACGGGTGATTAAGCCCGCAGGATTTTAAGTCCTGTGCGTCTACCTATTCCGCCACTTGGGCAGGCACGGTCTTAAAATTTCTTAAGACAATATTGATTATATCGTGTTTTTATAATAATTTCAATACTTTTTTATAAATTTTTTTGTACCATAGTGTTGACATTAGAAATTGGCTTGTGTTATAATCAGTTTGTCCTTTGGATTGGAGGAATACCCAAGTCTGGTTGAAGGGACCGGTCTTGAAAACCGGGAGGTCGGGTAACCGGCGCAGGGGTTCGAATCCCTTTTCCTCCGCCATTTTATTTAAGGACTATATACTCATCGCGGGATGGTAGCAGTTTGGTAGCTCGTCGGGCTCATAACCCGAAGGTCGAAGGTTCAAATCCTTCTCCCGCAACCATGGTTCGTTAGTCTAGAGGCCTATGACGCCTGCCTGTCACGCAGGAGATCACGGGTTCAAATCCCGTACGAACCGCCATTTAAAAATTACAAGCTTAAGCTTGTTTTTTTAATGCTTCAATTTCTTCATTTAAAGCATTAATCATTTTACTCATCATTTGAATTGTTTCATCGGTCGAAGAATTATTATTTTGATTTTCACTAAATGATCCTGGCGTTTGCGTGTTACTTTGTTGTAACTGACCAATCGCCGCATTTGTACATAAATATTGGGCAATAAGCATTAACCAGTTACCTAAGGCATTTTGCTCATTGGGACTAGACCCTTCTACTAAGACAGAACCAATAGCCACCGCACTTAAAGAAAAAATAGAGGGAGGAAAATTATTATATATATTTATTTTATCCCTCCTCTATTTAATCTTATGTCTTAATTTTATTCTCTAGGCATTGACTAATATGGGTTTATAATATTATAATTTAATTACTTGCTGATTTAGTTTAGTGGTAGAACAGATGCATGGTAAGCATCAGAGGACTGTTCAATTCAGTCATTCAGCACCAGATTGATGGGAAACTCGAACTTTAAATAATTTAAAAAGTTCGAGTTTTAAATTATTTAAAAACATGTTAGAATAATAATTAAATAGGTGATTTTATGTCTAAGATATCCAAAAATATTCAAATGCTGAATGTTCTATCATCAGGGAGAAAATATTCCTGTAAACAATTAGCAGAAATCTTAGAAATAAGTCCCCGAATGGTAAGAACATATAAAGAAGAGCTTGAAAAAGAAGGAATATACATAGATAGTATTTTAGGTAAAGACGGAGGATATATATTGCGCTCTAAAATTGAAATGCCCTTAATTCTTTTTAATAATAATGATATTGATATAATTGATTCTTTAATAAAAAAGAGTAATAATGTAGAGGATTCAAATAAATTAAAAGAAATTAAAAATAAAATCCGAACATATTGTAAAATGTTAAATAATGATTATCAATTTTTAACTCCCTCGAAAAAAGAAATATTAGAAGATATTAAAGAGGCAATAACGAAAAACAAAAGTGTTCAAATTGAGTATCATAACAAAAATGAAAAAAAGCAGCGAATTATATATCCAAAGCAAATTTATGTTTATGAAAATCTAATAATGATAGTTGTTCAATATTCGGAAAATTTAGATGATATTAGACATTTAAATTTAAATAGAATTGATAAAATTTGTAAATAGCTTCAATACTTCCTATTTAAAAGTTTATAATATTTTTAGGAGGTGTTTAACAATGATTAAACTTGACCATATTGCTATAAATACTAATGATCTAGATAAAACTTTAGAATTTTACCAAAAAATTGGTTATGATTTGATAAAAGTATTTAATGACAGCAATTATAGATGGGCCACATTATCATTGAATAAAACAAGTTTGGAAATATTTGAAACAAAAGAAGTAGTACCTCATGTAGCCTATAGTTTTTCTAGTGATAAAGAAGCAGCTAAATTAATCACAAGTTTAAACTACAAAATGGATAACATGGAAATTTTTTATGGAAACTTAAATAGGAAAAGCTTTTTTATAGAAGATAATAATGGCAATCAAATTCAATTTATAAAAAAATAATTATTTCTAGAAAAAGTAACCTTTGAATCGCAAGTGAATGTTACTTCTAATTATATTTTACGATACCAAAAGTTTTATGTTTAAATATTAGCAATAATAGAAAGAGGGAAAAAATAAATGTATATTGAAAAAAAAGTTAAATTAAGAGATATTAATTATTATATAAGGGCGAAATTAAACTATGAAAAAAATCCTAAAAATAATGGCATACCTAATTTAAATCTTATAAATTATAAAAATAGTCATTATGATGGCGGAAACTTTTCTTTACTATTAGAAAAAGTTGAAAAATTATACATTTGAAAAAGCTAAAGTTTATGATGAAAACATATCTTAGATGTTATATATTTATATGATAGAATACCATTTTTAGTTGGAATAAAGGATGAAACATTTCAAAAGAAGATAATCTTCCTTATACTATTGGATATATAACTAAATAAGAAATAGATAAATATATAAAGGAAAATCATATAAAAATGCATAATAACGTTAATTTTGATTTGGATGACGAAAGGACTTGGTTTATTTAATTTAAATCAAGCTGTTACATTCCATCCACTGGTCTAGTTATATATATTACTATTTCTTTATATTAATATAATAAAAAAGATGATTTCAATTATTAAATACTCACTAAGCATCTTGAAAAATTAAAAGCAATATTATATAGATATTGTTAATAATATGATAAAACAAAATAATATTGAAGGAATAATTTTGGGATGTACTGAAATAGAAATGTTAATAAAACCAAATGACATCGATATTCCTATTTTTGATACTATCGTAGATTATTCTTTAGAAAGAAAAGGTGTAGATAACCCTACAACCACACAAGATTGACGGGAACCCGAACTTTTTTAAATTATTTAATAAGTTCGAGTTTTAATATTCAATAATTTATGATAAAATGATTTTAGTAATTAAGGGGGGAAAATATGAATAAAGAAATAATAAAATCAGAAATTAATGTGAATAACAACAAAATTAATGTTATGAGAATAGGAAATAAAGAATATATTTCTCTTACTGATTTAGCTAGGTATGCAAATCCTGAGGAACCAAAAATTCCAATCCAAACTTGGATGAGAAATAGAGATGTAATTGCTTATTTAGGATTGTGGGAAAAATTAAATAATGAAAATTTCAAAGGTGTCGAATTTACGACCTTTGAATCTTTAGCTGGTAAAAATAGTTTTTATATGTCTCCTCAAAAATGGATTAAAGAAACTAACGCAATCGGTATAATATCTAAATCAGGTAATAATGGCGGAACATACGCTTGTAGTGATATAGCTTTAGAATTTGCAAGTTGGCTATCTCCAGAATTTAAATTGTATGTTATCCAAGAATTTGAAAGATTAAAAAAGAATGAAGCATATCAATATAAAGTTGATTGGACAGCTAGTAGAATGCTTGCTAAATCTAATTATCATATTCATACCGATTCAATTAAAGAAAATATTATTCCTAAATTAACTGAAAAGCAAAAACAATATGTGTATGCTGAAGAGGCTGATGTTTTAAATGTTGCGTTATTTGGGATGACGGCCAAAGAATGGAGAGATAAAAATCCTAATATTGAAGGAAATATTCGAGATTATACTGATTTAAAACATTTACTTATTTTATGTAATTTAGAAAATACAAATGCAGAACTTATTAATGATGGGATAAAGCAAAAAGAAAGATTGATAAAGCTTAATAATTCAGCTATTAGGCAAATGAAAATTTTAAAAAATGATAAATCTATAAAAGAATTAGAAAACTTAAATAAAAAATTAATAGATACTAAATAGTTATGTCAATTTAGAAAATATAGTTACATATTGACAAAATTAATTAGAATGATTATGTATTCACTAATCATCTTTTTTATTACGTCTTTGCTTTTTTAATTTTTTTGTTGGAGTATCGGTAGCAAAAAGAAGAAATAATTGAGAGGTGCTTCCTATGGTTAAAAGGCGGTTAAAATCATTTATTTGATTAAAATCAATTTTACCGGCAGCATCAGTGGGAGCTGTAATACTTAATGTTCCTATCTCTCCTGTTTTAGTATTTAAAAATTGGGAACCATTATAACTAAGTATTTGAATTAAGTTTCCCATTGGATAACATTTATGCTCAATAGAGTCAAGGATAACCTCCCCATTTGCTTTTTGAAGTATACTTCTATAAAAAGAACGTGGACCATGAGCAATGTGCTTAATAAGACATATATAATCGTTAACTATAAAATAACTAAATTCAGTATATCTAAAATCGAAGTTATATTTTTTATAATCAAATCCTGGAATAATAATATTTAAATTTTCATCAAAAAAATCAATTTTATTTGTCGAAAAATTAACTCCATATCCATAAGGCAATGTATTATGAAAATGAACATAATCATAATTTATTTCTCGCATAACTCCTGTTTCGGCATTAAGTAATAGTTGCTTTTCACCATTATTATCTATAGAAGCAATAATAAACATACACTCTTTATTGCTCTCAATACTTTCGTAATAGTAAGCTCTTATACTTGTTATCAAATCAAAATTGGCGTTGTAAAAATGAAAATTTGTTACTTCCGTATCAACGCTATCTTGGCCAATATAAGTTGTTGGATTCCAATAAGGGTATCCTTCAATACGAATATGAGAAATAGATCTACCTGTTTTTAAATTAACAAATAAATGTTTACCAATTTGTTTATCATCAATAGTGTGAGAAAGAGCAATTTTTAAAGTATCTGCTACAATCTCATAATCTATAACATTTTCTAATTCATCAATATATAATTCTCTAACTAATTCTAAACTAGGTGTATATATTTTAATTACACCTTTTTCTATTAAAATTATATTTCCGTCATAATATGCAGGTTTAGCTATAATATTTTCATTTTGTTTTATTGTTATCATATCTAAAGTAGATTGATCATTTACTCCCACAATACATAATTCATCCTGTTTAATAATAATTAGATGGTTATTACTATAATAAATCCATCCTTCAATATCTTTTAAAAGAAATATGCCGTCGGCATTTATAACACACCTTTTATAATCATAAAAATGCGCCGAAAAATTATTTTGCTCTCTAAAAACATATAGGTTATTTCCTAAAGAATGTTCAAATTCATATTCATCGGGAGCCGGTAAATATTTCTTAGTTTCGATATCATATATTGTTGTGTTATTTTTATCTCTTCTTTTCATAATTACGTGTAAAGTTCTCTCATCTTGCATACTAACATGGTAAGCATTTCTATCTTCAAACAATACTTCCATTTTATTTAAATCTACTACACTTATACTAGAATATTTTGTAAATACGGCACATAGTCTATCGCCCATAGGGAAAATGTCAGTAAAATGACTATATTCTGAACAATTATATATTTTTTGGCCATTGGTGAGAATCTTTTGACCATTATCTAATATAATGAATAAGTAATCATCTACTTTGTCCATACCTTTTATAGTTATATTTCTATATCCTAACGAATCACTGGAATTGTTAACTAATAATTGGTTATCAGGCATGATAATCACCTCTTTTAAATTAAGGTAGTGTGCATAGTTTATGTACAAACTACCCATTTTTCCTTTATTTTATTAATGATTTCTATATTTTTTCAATCA
>CANQXW010000002.1 GCA_947627925.1 uncultured Bacilli bacterium
ATATAGCTTATTTCTTATTTCGAATATCCAAATCAAAATTTTATACCATTTCGAATATCGTTAAACTAATTAACATTATGGAGGAAAATGTGGGATATTCCGATAAATCATGATATAATTCTTCTAAAGAGGTATATTATGAATAGACTGAAAGAAATAAGAATAGATAAAAATTTAAATCAAAAAGAAATCAGTAAATTGTTAAACGTTAGTCAAGTAGCCTATAGTTATTATGAAATTGGCAAAAGACAAATACCTATTGATATTTTAATCCAATTAGCCAAAATATATAATGTTTCTACTGACTATTTACTTTATCTAACTGATGAAAAAACACCTTATCCCAGAAGTAATATAGAAAAAAAATAATGATCATTATAAAATTAATCATTATTTGTTTCTTCGTTTACACTATCAGCGCATTTAAATGGGCTGAATAAACAAGTAAGACAAGAATCATAAGAATCAGTGTCATTGACTAAATCATTAATATGAAAAACATTTAAGAGATTTTTTAAAGTAATTGGAAGGATAAAAACCACAATACCAGCGACAAATCTTTTTATTAATGAAGAGGTAGCTTTATGAATGGCTTTTTCATCATTAGAGGTAACAGCTTTACCAAAATCAACCATTCCTAAAATAATAATTATCAAAGGAACAATATAAGTAGCTAAAACTATGGCTCTACCAATAAAAGATACAGCTTCCCTAGTTCCCTTTATTGAGCAGGCATTATTATAATCTTGACTTGGAGTAGAAGGAGTAAAATGCCATTCTGGATCAACATTAGGATGTAGTGTTCCGCTTCCTTTATTCTCATCGTTATCATCAACCCAATGATTTATGCCACTATACCATAAAGCCCAAACTTGAATTGGGTAATTAGGGGCTGCGGGATAAGCCTTAGCTTGATAGAACAATACACCACCTTGATTTTTATAAATATTTTGAGTTGCTACTGATGGACCATAACAAGCATGCGCATTTTCTTCGGGATATTTTAAAGCTAAGTACATTCCTTTAAATTGAGTAGCATAAGCTGTAGGATTATTTATAGCCTTATCGGCTTTAGCCGTTAAATTACTCACAGAATAAGTACCGCTTGTACTTCCTCCACCAATTTTTTTAGCCAGTTCATCAGCACTATTTAAACCATAGCCCATATAGAAATTGATTCCAATACAATCACACAAATAACCTAAATAAGTATCAATTTCCCCACTTAAATTTTTAGCTCCATCATAACCTTCATTTACCGCCCAACCAAAGGCAACTTTAAAGGTATCTTCACTCATTCCGTATTTATCCTTAGCAAGTTTTAATAATTCGTCATAAGTAGGTGTCGATTTCATACTATTTAATTGTTGGGTTACTTCCGCAGAAGTTAAACCAGTACTTTTAATATCATTACTACTACTATTGTTGTTATTACTACTACCATTATTACTTCCACTTGAACTATTTTGACCACTTGATCCTGAACTTCCTTGAAGCTTTAGGTTAGCACTGGCATAATTATCGCCAAGGGCTTTTTTATTGATAAAATCAGGAAATAAGTAGTTAAATCCTTTATCATCGGCTGAACCATGATCATGAATACTATCTACATAATGATATACTCGACCATTTTGGTTAAAAGTTTTAAATCTACTACCAATGGCTTGGGCAGAACCCAAATAATCATTATTAATTATTTCACTTATCATAATTAAATTATTTACTTTTTTTAAAGAACTATCGGTATAATAAGTATTAGGTAGATAACTATCGAATAAAAATAAATTTAATTTTTTGCTACTTAAATTTATAAATGCATTGGCGGCATCACTAGTTCCCGACATTTGACTAACGGATAAAGTATAACTACTAATTTTATTATCTTTTAAAAATTTTTGATATCTATCGTAAACTAATTGAACGGTTTTATTAATTACACTAGTACTTTCAACATCATGGCATATACCATCAATTGGAAAAAATACTACCGTTTTAGAATAATCATGGTTTTTTATAGCATTTTCAAGAGCGGTTACACTATATGAATTTAATGAATTATCACCAAAGCCATGAAAACTAACTAAAATATTTTTATATGAATTCTTATTTTTAGGAACATAAATTACTAAAGTTTTATTATTACTTAATGTCGTAATTATTTTATTATGGGTACTTGAAAAATTAATTGTTTGGTCAGCCAAAACAATTTTTGGCAAACTAACAAAAATTATAAATAAACTGATTATTATTAATTTAAAATTTTTTTTCATAACTACCACTATCTTAAATTATATCATTAACTAATTAAATCGTCAAAAAAATAATGGCCTTGACCATTATTTTAAAGTTTCATAATGCTTTGTAATTTTTTAATAATCTTTTTTTCGATTCGAGAAATGTAAGATTGGCTAATACCTAACATTTCAGCCACTTCTTTTTGAGTATATTCTTCAGTATTATTAAGGCCATATCTTAAAGTCATTATTTCTTTTTCTCGATCATCTAGAAATTCAATTTCTTTTTTTAACGTTTCTTTGTCCATTGTACTTTCAAATTCATGTGGAACAATATCATCATCAGTTCCTAAAATATCTTCGAGCCTTAATTCATTTCCTTCGGCATCATAATTTAATGTTTCTTCTAAACTAATTTCAATTTTTTTACGCTTATTTTTTCTTAAAAACATTAAAATTTCATTAGCAATACAGCGAGAAGCATAAGTAGCTAGTTTAATATTTTTATCAATCTTATAAGTATTGATTCCTTTAATAAGGCCAATGGAACCGATGGATACTAAATCTTCAATATCAAAACCGGTATTTTCATATTTTTTGGCCAAAAATACTACTAACCTTAAATTGTGTTCAATTAAAATATTGCGAGCTTCGATATCGCCTTGATGAGCTCTAATTAAATATTCTAACTCTTTATCTTTGGGTAAGGGTGGTGGCAATTTATCGGTGGCTCCCACAAAAAAACAGTCATGATATTTTGCTTTTAAAAAAGCTAGTATTTTCTTAAACATTTTCTTCTCCTTCTATCAAATGATAATTAAGTAAACATTCACTACCAGATATTTCTTTAAAATCATCAGATATACCAAGTAAATAATCAGTATAAACTTTATTATCAATTATAATATTTTTAATGCTTATACAAGGAAGTAAACTATGATGATTAACCGTCTGAATAGGAACATAAATAGGACTTCTTATATTATATATGCCTTTCAAAATCTTTTTATTTATCAAAATTATATATTTATTAGTTATAGGATCTTGTAGTTTATTTCCACTGTCAAGGTAACCAGTAAGATTTAAAGTGCGATTATTTTTGAAAGTTATGGTTACTTTCTTTTCGTAATTAATAACCATTTTTAACTCTTTTTGCATTTTAAAATAAAGATATAAAATTAAAGGCGCAATTAATAAAATTAGAATATAACTCAAATTATTAAATTCTAATTTTAAATAATAAAGGAAGCCTGCTAAGATAACACTAGTCATATAAAGATAAAGAAGGTTATTCATAAAATATTTAAAATTATGATAAGAAAAAGTAATTAGAAGCATGATGATGCCAGCAAGAATTTTTAAAATTAATAAGATATATTGATTTAAAGGAATTAAAATAATAAAAGTAGATATAGCTCCAAAAAAGCTTCCTAAAATAATTCTTTTAAAGGGAATATTTCTTTTTAAAGTTACACTAACCGTTAATAAGATTAACATATCATAAATAAAATTTAAGATAAATAATAAATCCAAATAGATTTTCATATTCATCACCCATTTTATTATATAAAAAAAATACGGCAAAAATTGTCGTATTATGTTTTTTAATTAAAATAAATCATTATTTCTTAAAAATGGTGGTATTTCTAAATCATCATCAGTAGGAACCGTTCTTCTCTTTGGAGTTTCTCCTGGTCCATATAATTCTTCAGCACCATCTTCATCAAAACCAGTAGCAATAACAGTAACAATAACTTCATCCGTTAAACTATCATTTTTGATAGCTCCAAAGATAATGTTAACATCACTTTTAGCCGCTTCTCTAACTGTTTCTACTGCATCTTCTATTTCAAATAATGTTAGATTAGCGCCACCTGTGACATTAACAATCGCATTAGTAGCCCCATCAATTGTAGCTTCTAGTAAACTATTGGCTACAGCTTGGCGAGCTGCTTCAATCGCTCTATTTTCACCAGCATTGCAACCAATTCCGATAATAGCGGTACCACTTTTTTCCATAACGGCTTTAACATCAGCAAAGTCTAGGTTGATTACTCCGGTAACCGCAATTAAATCAGATATTGATTGAACACCTCTATGAAGAACATTATCTACTTCTTTAAAGGCATCATCAAAACTCGTAGTTTTATCAATAATATCTCTTAATTTATCATTTGGAATTACAATTAAGGTATCAACATGTTTTTTTAATTCTTCAATACCTAGTAAGGCATTTTCACTTCTTCTTTTTCCTTCAAATCTAAATGGTTTAGTAACAATACCAACGGTCAAAGCTCCAAGTTCTTGAGCAATTTCGGCAATGATTGGAGCAGCTCCAGTACCAGTTCCGCCACCCATACCACAAGCAACGAATACCATATCAGCTCCTTTTAATGCTTCTTCAATTTCGCCTTTACTTTCTAAAGCAGCAGCTCTTCCTATTTCGGGATTAGCACCTGCTCCTCTTCCACCGGTAATTGTTTTACCAATTTGAATTTTATTTGGTGCTTTAGAGGCATTTAATACTTGTAAATCGGTATTAACAACATAAAATTCAACACTTTTAACGCCTTCTTCAATCATGCGGTTAACAGCGTTACAGCCACCGCCACCAACACCAACTACTTTAATTTTAGCTATTTGATCCATTTGTAATTCGTTCATTTTATCATTCTCTCCTTAATTATCAAAAAAATATCCAAATAATTTTCCTAATAAAGAATTATCAGAAATATTCACTTTTTTATCGGTGCCACCTAATTCTTCTTGTTCTTCTTTATTAAAGATGGAAAATTCAACATTTCTTAATTTTAATCTACTATTGTAATATTTGATAATACCTATGGCGGTACTATATTTATTACTTCTAGCCCCTATTTCTTCTGTCTTGCCTAATATGGCTAAATTACCGAGCAATTCCTCTAATAAAATATCAAAGTCCTCACTCTCTGTAACTCCTCCTGTAAATATTATATAACTTATTTGTTTCTTTGTTAAGAGATTAATTTGTTTTTTAACCAAATTTATAATCTCCGTAAGCCTTCCCATGACGACCTCGGAAGCATCATATTGATTAATCTTAACCTTTTCGCCATATTTATCATTAAAGCTAAGTGCCTCATTGGGTTGACTTAATCTCGTATGAGCAAGAGCTAAATGTTCTTTTAAGTATAAAGCATCTTCATCTTTTAATTTATAAACATAGGCTAAATCATTAGTAATATTGACGCCGCCAATATCAATTACTTCTAAATTAGCTAAGATTCCGCGATTGAAAATGGAAACTGTAGTGGTTTCTTCACCAATATTTACCAATGCTCCAACAGTTTTATTTAAATCTTTTGTTTTATGTTCATAGTAATCTCCTAAAGGAGAAATGACAACATCTACTAAATCGACACCAATACTTTTTAAACAAGCATTAATGCCTTCAATATTTTTTTTAGGTACTGTAACCACAATGGCTTTCATCGTTAGTTGTTCTGATACCATATTAAGAGGATTAGTTACTATTTCATCGTTAACTTTAAAAGAAGTTGGCAAAACAGTAACGAGTTCCCGATTATCAACAATTTTATTATAAACGCATTTTTGCATAGCTCTTACAATATCGGCATTGGTTATAACTTTTTCAGGGTCTCCTACACTAACAGTTCCGCCACTTAAGAAACATTCTGCATAAAGACTTGGAACAGTTGCAATTACTTTTTTTATGGGAACGCCTAAAATATTTTCCGCTTTTTTAAAAACTTCTAAAAAAGCTTCTTGGGCACTTTCGCCATTGATAACATAACCTTTTTTGATACCTCTAGAAGGAGTTTCTACACATGCTAAAATATTTATCTTATTTTTAACTACTTCGCCAACCACTAATTTAATATAAGATGAGCCAATATCTAAACTAGCAATAAATCTTCGCATAATGTCACTCCTATTTTCCTAACTTTAATTATACCGAAAAATGCACATCTTCGCAAGATTTTTAGCCAAAAAAAGAATTACTATTTTAAATTCTTTAGTAATTCATCTTTTTTCATAGTGCTATAACCTTTAACTCCAGCTTCTTTGGCTAAAGCTTTTAGTTCAGCTAAAGTTTTAGTACTTAAATCTTCTTTTTTAGTTTCTTTAACTTCTTTTTTTACTTCAGATGCTGGTGTTTCTTCTTTAGTTGCTGGTTTAACTTTACCATTTAAAGCATCTTTAGCAATTTTAACTAATTCAGCAAATCCTTTTTCATCATTAATTGCTACTTCTGATAACATTTTACGGTTAATAGTAATACCAGCTTTAGAAAGACCATTAATAAATTGTGAATAACTAATATCATTTAAACGGCATGCCGCATTGATACGGGTAATCCATAATTTACGGAAGTTTCTTTTATTTTGTTTCCGATCACGATAAGCATAAGCACCACTGTGGAATAATTGTTCTTGAGCAGTCTTATATAATCTATGCTTACTTCCAAAATAACCTTTCGCTTGTTTTAAAACTTTACGTCTTCTATTTTTTGATACGTTTCCGCCTTTAACTCTTGCCATAATATATTTCCCCCTTCACTAGATAACAGATTTTAATCTGCTAGCTTCTCCTTTCGCTAAAATTCCTTTATTTCTTCTTTGACGTACAGCTTTTGCTGAATCTTTAGCTGTTTTATGGTTACCATTACCTTTTTTATAAGTAATAGTTCCATTTTTCTTTACTTTAAGCACTTTACTACTAGCTTTATGTGTTTTTTGCTTTCCCATAATAATTCTCCTTCTACTTACTTTTTAGGTGCGATTAATAAAGACATTTGCCGACCTTCAAGTTTCGGTTCTACTTCTATTTGACCAAATTCTTCCAAAGCGTTGGCAAAATTAATTAAAACTTCTTTACCAAGTTCGGTATGAGCCATTTCTCTTCCTTTAAATCGGATAAAGGCTTTGATTTTGTGACCCTTTTTTAAATACTCAGCCGCATTTTTCTTACGAGTTTCAAAATCGTGAACATCAATTCGAACTGATAAACGATATTCTTTAACTTCTTTATTGTTTTCTCTTTGTTTTTTTTGTGTTTCTTTTAATTTCTTTTGTCTTTCATAACGATACTTATTGTAGTCCATAATTTTGGCTACTGGTGGCGTACTTGTTTCGCTCATTAAAACTAAATCAAGCCCTGCATAATTCGCTAAAGTTAGCGCATCAGGCAAATTTTTAACACCCATTTTTTCGCCATTTGGACCAATTACCATAAGTTCTGCTACTTTTATTTGGTCATTAATTTGTAGCTCTTCTGTCTTTGCTATATAAAGCACCTCCAACAAATTAAAAAGTGAGTACTTTATACCCACTTTAAAAACCTATTTTTTTTATTTTTTCTTTGGCTTTTAACCTATTGCTAATCTGCAATCAGGTGGATATAAAATCGCTTTCCTTTTTAAAACACTAATAGTTTAACACTATATTATATGTTTTGTCAATTGTTTTTTATTCCTCATTTACTATTACCTAGTTATTCCATCTAATCCTAATTCTGACTTATAGGGATTTCCAGGATTTGGAAAATTTGGACCACGGAAATTAATTTTTCCCTCTTCTTTTTGATATTCATAATTATCAATTATACAACTTTTAAAATCGTCCCAATCAACTGTACTATCCTTATCTGAAAAATGAACACTTGAATCAGCGCTATCATATGTTCTTCTATGAAAATCATCTAATGGATCTCCATATTCATCAACTAATAATAAATTGGCAGTATAATTGATTAACTCTTCTTCTAATTTTGCATAACATTCTATTGTTCTCTTTTCTAATGAAGACATTTTAGCCAATTTATCACTTACTTGTCTATACTTCAATAATGCAATATCAACAATTTTGCCATCCGAACTATACATTAATTCTTGTCCATTATAAACACTTTTAAAAATCTTTAATAATTCTTGATATGAATTATAATAACTTTTTTGCCCAGTCATCTTGGCTTTTAAATCATGTATATATGCATATTGTGAATCAGGGCTTGTAGGAATATTTATTTTCAATAATAAATCATCTATTATATCTGTCAAAACCTTTAAAACTCTTATCGCGGGAATTAGTTTTATTTGGGGATTCTCTTCATCCCAAATTCCTCTTCTTACCTGGGTTTCTTCTAAAAATCCATATTCCCCAATTGTTATTCGCGAATGTAAAAAATCCTCTCCGATATCAAAGACAAACAAATTATTAGTTATTAAAAAGTCAAATACTTCCATGTATGTTTGAATAGCAATATTATATTTTACTTTTTGCATATAAATCCCCTATTTATGTGGCAATCCAGGATAGTTATCCGCTTCATATCCTTGGTCAATTATAACTTCACGAGTTCCCCTTGGTAATTTAGGCTTTAAAGCATCTAAATCAGATAATATTCCATTGATTTTTTGGACTCTGCTTCTAGGTTCTTGGATAGTTCTCATATATTTTTCAACTCTATTAGAATAATTATCTCTTTGCAACACAGGAGGAACTAATTCCACATCAATACCATTAATTCTTTTGATTAGCTTATGGTGTACTTTTAGTACATCCAATTCCTCATCTGTCAAGAAAGTTGGAGTAGCCATAATTATATATTCTTGTACAGATGGCCTTTTACCCCAATAAATTTCTCCTGAACTAGACTTATGAGTTGGCCGTTTAAAGGCTAACGCTACTTTTTTCTTATAACTATCCGATACTCTAAAATCGCCTTTAGGATTTCCTTCTTGATCAAATAAGACATTTAGACAAAATGGAGCATTTTTAGCATCCATATAAAGCACAGGAGCTTCCTCAATTATTTGCTCTTTTTGTTCGCTTAACTGTTGTTGAATGGCCTCAACATCTTGTTGGGTTTTAATTTTTCGCTCAGAATTACTTTCAAAATCTTGACTTAAAGATTGTTCATTCATTAATACCACTCCTCGTATAATATAATTATAACCAAAAATATTCACTTTCAATAAAATTTCAAAAATTCTTTACAAAATTTTACTTGTTAACTGATTTTGGCGCATTAAACATAATTATATTTTTTATATTAATTTAATTTTTATTTTGGATTTTGTCTTCCACAAATTTAAGAAATTCATCTACTTTAAGAGTAGTTGTTTCATTGCTACCATAAGGACGATAACTCACTGTCTTATCATCGACTTCTTTTTGACCAATAATTAAAGTTAATGGGATTTTTCTGACAACGCTTTCCCGCATTTTATAACTTAATTTTTCTTCTCTTTTATCTAATTCAACTCTATAACTCGATAGTTTTTCTTTTAATTCTTCGCAATAATCTAGATGATATTCATTGTTAACCGGAATAATATTGATTTGAACTGGTGAAAGCCATAATGGTAAAGCACCTTTAGTTTCCTCTAAAATAAAGGCTGTAAAACGGTCAAAGGTTCCAAATATTGCTCTATGTAAAACAACCGGAATTTGACTTTTGCCTTCTTTATCAATATAAGAAAGTTCAAATCTTCTTGGAAGTAAGAAGTCTAATTGACAAGTAGACAAAGTTACTTCTGGACCAACTGCTGGTTTTACTTCTACATCTAATTTTGGACCATAGAAAGCGGCTTCGCCCACGGCTTCATAGTAGTCGATACCAAAGCCATTTAAAACTTCTCTCAATTTATTTTCAGCTTCATCCCACATTTTATCATCATCAAAATATTTTTCTTTATCTAATGGATCTCTTAAAGATAAACGGAATTTATAATTTTTAATACCGAAATCATGATAAACATCTAAAATAAGTCTAACAACTTTTTCAAATTCTTCCCCAATTTGGTCTGGACGGACAAAAAGATGGGCATCATTTTGACACATACAACGAACTCTTTCTAGTCCTTTAACAGCGCCGCTTGCTTCATATCTAAAGTCAGTCGCAAATTCGCCAATTCGAATTGGTAAATCCCGATAAGAATGAAGTTCGTTAGCATAGACTAACATATGATGAGGACAGTTCATTGGCCTTAAAACAAATTCTTCATCGTCAACTTTCATAGAAGGGAACATATTTTCCTTATAATGATCCCAATGACCAGAAGTCTTATATAAATCAACGGTACCAACACATGGCGTATAAACATGAAGATAACCTAATTTTTGTTCTTTTTCATAGATATAATTCTCTAATTGCTTTCGAATTATAGCGCCATTAGGTAGCCATAAAGGCATTCCTTTTCCCACTAAATCATGAGTTGTAAAAATATTTAAAGCCTTGCCAATTTTACGATGATCTCTTTGAGATGCTTCTTCAAGTTCGGTTAAATAATCATTAAGTTCTTCTTCGGTATTAAAACAAACACCATAAATTCTTTGAAGCATTTTATTATTTTTATCGCCTTTCCAATAGGCTCCGCTAAATTTAATTAATTTAAAATGTTTTAATTCTTTAACACTTTCTACATGAGGACCACGGCAAAGATCAGTAAAATCCCCTTGAGTATAACAAGATATAACCGTTTCATTCTCGTCCATTCTTTCAATCAAATCAATTTTATAAGGGTCATCTTTAAACATTTCTAAAGCTTCACTTTTAGAAATTTCATGACGGACTATTCTTTTGCCATCTTTAGCAATTTTTTTCATTTCGTGTTCAATTTTCGGAATATCTTCTTCGGTAATAACTTTGTCACCTAAATCGATATCATAGTAAAATCCTTCTTCTACAACTGGGCCAACCCAAAACTTAGCCTCCGGATATAAATGCTTTACTGCTTGCGCTAGTAAATGAGCACAACTATGATTTAACACATTTAATTTTTCATTTTCTTTAATATTTATCATTTTTCTTCCTCCTTAATATAAATTTCGACTTCAATGTCTTTATCAATTTCCTTTTTAAATTTTTCTCCTAAATCCATGCTACCAATGATACTACCATAATGAGTCGGGATAACTTTGTGAGGCTTTATCTCGTTTATGTACTTGGAAGCCTCGATGTAATCCATAGTAAAATGTCCTCCGATGGGAATAAAGCAAACATCAGCATGAATATTTTTATTTTCCTCTAAAGCATCAGTATCTCCCATAATATAATAGGTTAATCCTTCAAAGGAAAGAAGATAGCCCACATAATTAGCTTCTTTCGGATGAAACTTTTTATTAATGTTATAAGCTCTAACGGTGGAAAATTTTAAACCTTCAACCTCATAACTTTGATTAGGAAAAACTATTACTACTCTTTCGGATAAAGTTTTAACTTCTTCCTCTAAAATTTGGGGAGCAATAATAATGGTATCATCCTTAATAATATTCTGAATAGACTTTTTATCATAATGATCATAGTGATCATGAGTGATAAAAATATAGTCGGCATCATTTAACTTTTGGGTTATTTTGAAAGGGTCAAAATATATTTTTTCTGACCACTAAGTTTTATAGCCGATTGAGTAAATACTTCAATTGTCATCTTTCCACCTCCCTAGAAAATAAAAAAGAATGATACTTGAGGAGTCAAATTGACGGTACCATCCTTTGCTTAACTTAATTTCGATAACGGCTTTAAACCGGAGTTGATTGGACTCACTAGAGAATAGTAATTATTAAATTCCTTTGTTAATTTCCACCAACCATTAACTCTCTTGGAAAATTCCTTTAATAATCGTGTTTCTCATCACAGATTTATGTCTTAATTTTAACACTATTTATTTGTTTTGACAATCTTTTTTCGGAACTAAATCGATTCCGCCTTTAGAAAAGGGATTGCATTTTAAAATTCGCTTAAGACTTAAGATAACTCCTTTAAAACTACCATAGGTGCTAATAGCCTCTTTAGCATAATCGGAACAAGTAGGATAATATTTACAATTACTATGACTTCTTAAAGGGGCCATTTGATATAAATTAATTAATTTTAATAAAACCTTTTTCATAACCTTATTATAATAGTTTATTTTTAAACTCACAAGTCTTGCTTATTTCTTGTTAATCTCATAAATGGAGTTTGCTCTAAATCATTAGTCAACAATTTATCACAAAAATCCAAAAAGTAATTCTTTAATTCTAAGATTTCTGTTTTATCAAAAGATACTGGTAAGAACAATTTTTTCTTATTCATACGATAACGCTCTTCTTTAGTAAGCACTCGATCACCATAAGTATATTTAGTAATTATAGGGTTATCTACAAGATATTTTTTGGCTTGTAATAAATTTTGTAAAGCTCTAAAATTATGATTTTCAATAATTGCACTTAAAAGATCAATTTGTTCTAAAAATGTATTTTTAAATTCAGCAACATAAACTGAATATCCCATATAAAATATTTCTTGAAAAAAACTTTGAATATCTTCAGCTTCCATCATAGTTTGTTTACGAATATTCCATGAGTCTTCTGGGGCACCATAAAAAATTTTTTGCTCATTTTCTTTAGTATTGTTAATAACATAATTTTGGGCATATGTTAACTTTTCTTTCAAAATTGTCCAAACATACTCATATTCGTTATCATCTCTTGGTATTTCCCAATATTTAGGAGCATATTGAAAATAGAAATGCATCGGTTTCATAAATTCAAATATCATTTCTTTTTCTTCCTTGCTACAAGAATTTAAAAGATTAAGATATTTAATAAATAAATCATCATTTAAATGATAAAGACATAATTTTAAAACATCTTTCCTTGATAAATTTGGATATTCTTGTAAAATATCATCAATATTTATATCTAAAAGTTTACTATCCTTAAATGTGTCAATAAGCATATCTAAATTAAAACTTTCAACATTTTGATAATTATTTATGTATTCTTCATATAATGATTTAATATCCTCTAAATATTGGATCCAAAAATCATCAGTTAATTTTAAGGTGATGTGTTCTTCCGGGTTACTTTCTTTTGTAAAGACTACTAAATACTCAATATCTTCTTCTGTTGCTTTTGCGTCATAACTGTATCTTGTTAAGATCGTCCAAATATTACAAGCAATAAAAATTGCTACTTCATTTTTATCTAATTTGTCATTATGCAAATTATAAATATTTCTAATAAATATTCTTTGGATTTTATTCGTTACATCATGAAACTCAAAAGCATTATAAATACTGACAAAGCCGCTTTTTCCTTCCCTTTTTAAATAATCATTTATTTCATTATATAACTTTTTTTCATTATCATCTTTTAAAATATCAATGCTGCCCATATAGTATAATATATGAAAAGCTATAAATTCACAAAATTCTCTATTCTTTCTTAAAGGCCTTCTTCTACTTAATAAACCATTATCTTCTTTTAATTCCATCAGAACCCTCCTAATTGCATTTATAATAGCATAAAGATAATATTTTTTCAATTTTATTTATCTTATGTTTTTACTAAATAAAATATCTAATGAATTATATTAAAATTGCCAAAAATAGGTATTGCACTTTTAAGGAAAATAAACTATACTTAACTTATAAACAAATGTTTGCTGGAGGTGATTTAGATGAATTTTAAAAGAAATATTTTATGTATTGATTTAAAAAGTTTTTTTGCTTCTTGTGAATGTATAGAAAGAGGTCTTGATCCTTTTACTTATCCCTTAGTAGTAGCTAATCCGAAACAAGGAAATGGGGCCATTACTCTAGCGGTTACTCCCTATTTAAAAAAGCAAGGCGTAAAATCACGGGGACGTCTTTATGAAATAGATAAAAATATTAAGTATTATATTGCGAAGCCAAGGATGAGCTTATATATTGCGAAAAGTAAAGAAGTTATCAGCGTTTATTTAGACTTTGTGAGTGATGATGATTTACACGTCTATTCGATTGATGAATGTTTCTTAGATGTTACCAATTATTTAAAAATGTATAAGAAAACCGATGAAGAATTAGCCCAAGACATTTTAAAGACAATTTATCAAAAAACGGGACTTACAGCAACTTGTGGGATTGGACCAAATATGCTTTTGGCTAAAGTAGCGATGGATGTCGAGGCTAAAAGTAAACCTAATAATATTGCCAAATGGTCCTATGATGATGTTGAAAAGAAATTATGGCCCCTTACTCCTCTTTCAAAAATGTGGGGCATTGGCAAAAGAATGGAAAAAAATTTTAATATGTTAGGAATTTATTCTGTTGGGGATTTAGCTTGTTATGACCAAAATGTTTTAAAAGATAAATTTGGAGTGATGGGAATAGAACTTTGGAATCATGCCAATGGAATTGATTATAGTAAAATTTCTGATTTTAAAAAAATGGCTAAAACAGAATCTTTTAGCCATTCCCAAGTATTATTCAAAGACTATAATGAAAACAATATTAAAATTATTATTTCCGAAATGGTTGATGTTTTAACCGAAAGACTTAGAAAAAACAACAAAATGACTAAATGTATTAGTCTAGGAATAGGATATTCCAAAGAAATTGACAATGGCTTTTATCATTCCACTAGACTAGATAATCCGACAGATTCAGCATATGAAATATTAAAGTATTGTTTAATTATTTTTGACAAGTTTTATGAATATTTACCCATTAGAAAAGTAACAATAGCTTGTGGAGATTTACAAAAAAGAGATAATGTGCAATTAAGTTTATTTAATGAAGAAAAAGAACCAGAAAAAAATAATATTAATGCTACAATTGATAATATTAAAAATAAATTTGGCAAAAATAGTCTTTTAAAAGCTACTAATCTTTTACAGGACTCTACGGCAAAAGAAAGAAATCAAAAAATTGGAGGACATGAATCATGATTGATAGAGGTATTATTAAATGGCAACCTTTTAATTCATGCTATAATGGCAAAAAGGTTATTGAAGATATTAAAAAAAATAAGGACTATGTTTCTTATCCTTCCCTATCAGAAGATCAATTAGAAATATTAGAAAACGAAATTATTGAAGCCTATAATTTAGGATTAAATATTTCTTTGGTATACTATTATAGTGGGAAAATAAATAATCTTAAAGGTAAAATTAATTATTTAAATACTGAAAAAAAGATTCTATATCTAAATAATAAGAATCTTTACTTGAAACAAATTTTAAAAATTGAAAGAATTTAAAACTCTCCCTTTTTAATGACTAAATCAATATCGCTTTCTAAATCATTGGCGAAAACATATAACATTTTGTTTAAATAAAATTCAGTTGTATGATAATTTTTAGTAAAATCAAAAGAATATTTATCATTTATTTCATAAGAAATTTCAATAATTTCGCCATCCTCTTTAGCTCCATACCAAGAAGTTAATGGCAAAGGTATTAAATTACCATTAGGATCAAATTTTTGGGGTATTTTAAGTTGTTTTTTATTTAAAATAGAAATTATTTTGTAAAATAAATCTTCGTATTTTTTACCCAATTTCAAAGTAATATCTATTAAATCATCGTTACAAAATTTAGAAGAAATAGTTTTTTTAGTGATTGTCTTTAATGCCTCTTTAGAATTAAATTCGACATTAGCAAAAACAGCACTATGAAGAACTTCTACACCACTTCCAGTTAATATATCATATAAATTTAAAACTTTGGTTTTAAAATCTTCTAAATCTTCCATTAAAGCGTTGTGAACTGTATAACTAAAATTTATTTTGCTAAAAGACATATTGCTCTTGGGACTGCTGGCTTCTATTAGGGGAGCAAGAACATTATCTTTAGAATTATATATTTGATAATTAGAATATTCGTCTTGAAAAAATTTTTGAAATAAATTCAATACTTCGTTATGTTTTTCAAAAATATTAAACCAAAAAGTAATGCTAAAACAATTAACTGTCATTATAATTTCCTTTCCAATAGAAAAATAGCCGAAGCTATTTAATAGTACTTTCAAATGTATTAAGCATATAATCTATACGGCTTTTAATGCCTTCTGCATAATCACTACTATTTGGCGTTTTTATCGTTAATTTATAAACTGTACCATTTGTAGAAATATAACGTTCTTCGGTATAATTATCAACTGTAATAACACAACTACTGTATTCGCTATTGTTAACATTATTACATGTACTAGGCAACGTTGACTTTTCAACTACTACTAAAACTTTTTCAGAATCTAAATATTTAAATATATCTTGTTTTCGATATTTAAAAACTTTAAATGAACTAGTATCATAACGCATGCTATAATCTAAGTCACTAACATATTTTTGGGTGGTTATTAATTCATCTTCCCCTTCAATTTTTATATATTCCATTTTTCGGTCAGTAGACATATTTATTTTAATATAATTTTTTTCGACAAAAAAATAGTTCATTAAATAAACAATAGCTATAGATAATATAATTACTCCTAAAACAACAAGGGTTTTCATCACTATAGTATTTTTTTTAAACTTGTCTATAGTAGTTCCCTTTTTATTAGAATATTTTTTATTATAATTTTGATTATTTCTTGATTTATTTGCCATAACTTCTACCTCTATTTTAATAATACTACTCATTTTTTAAATCATCAATGATATTTATTTTAAGTGTGTCAATTTAATATAAACATCTTTTCTTATTATGGCATGAAGATGATTTAAATATTCTTCTTTGAAAGCATTATAAAACTCGAAACATAAGTCAAAATTTAGTTTATATGATACTTTAAAAAATATTTTTATATTAGTATTGTATTATTTAAAATTTAATATCATACTTATTTATTTTAATAATATTTTGATTTAGTAGTTCAAGTTGCTTATTAGTTAAATTTTTCTTATTTATAACTATTCGATGCACATATTTTTTTAACCAATCTTCTGTTGCGACATAATACCCATTTGTGCCATATGTATTTCCCCAACTATTTTCAATTCTATATTTTATTGCTTTATCATCTATCGTATTAACTCCTGTTATTAACATACAATGGCAATTAGTTATCCCATTAGTTTTTAAAATAGAATTTCTATCTAATTTTAAATCAATGTCAAATATTTCCCCATATCTTTCCATTAAATCAATCCATATTCCATCAATTCTTTTTGAGGTTGTGGAGCAATAAAAATAAACTGGTTCATTAGCTTTCAATTGTTTAATTATTAAAGATTGAAATTCTTTTGAAGGTAAATTCAAAATAGTATTATCCTTTTCTCCACTGATTTTAGAACTATCTTCCTCTTGATATAATTTATTCCATTTTACTTTTTCATCATTATATGACGTTATTTCAATATATTCTTTCTGTAAATCAATATTTATATAATTATTATAAAATTGTTTCGAAGTCATATTTTTATTAATATGATAGATTCCAATTTTGTCAGTATATTCAAAGTCAAATGAATCTGGAGGAATTCCATATACAGACGCTATTACTATATATGCTTCTTCCATATATTTATTTTTCAAGTTATTTTCTTCATCATTATTAGTTATTAATTGTAAATCTAAGTAAAATTTCCTTAATAACCTGGATAAGATTTGATTAATTTCATATGTATTTGAAGATGAAAAAGTCTCAGGAAAAACTGTTTCGGGAACAACGCCATATTTTTTTACTAAATAAGCAAATTGAGTGAAATAGCCATCATCTGTTATTCCATTTTCAAGTAAACTAGAAACATCTCTATCGTATAAATTTATACCATTTTCTTTATATGAAATTAATCTTTCTAATAGCATGTTAAATCTTTCTAATTTATCGTAAAATGCAACATAACTACCAGATAATTCAAAATTATCTAAATTACATTTTTCTATTACTATTTTTCTTAAAATATTCAATCCAGCAAATAGCCAACAACGACCAGATGATTTTTGATCTGTAATTTTATGTGTTTTAATATTTATATTAAACTCATGATTAATTTGAGTATCTAAATCTTGAATTAAGTCAACTAATGATACTTTATTTAGCATTCTTTGTCTAATCTTATTATGTATATTGTTTGTATAATTTTTTCTATAAACATCTAAATCTTCTCTTTTTAACATATATTAATAACTCCTTATTAAAAATATTACTTTTCATAACAAATGAACGTGATTTATTTGTATTTAACTTTTGCCTACGTTCATATATAATATTATCATATTTTGATACATTTTAAAACTCGAACTAAAAAGTCCGAGTTTCAGTTCAATCTGGTGGAGGATGTGGGATTCGAACCCGCGACCCCCTGCGTGCAGGGCAGGTGCTCTAGCCAGCTGAGCTAATCCCCCAGAGAACACGATTATCTTATCATATAAATTAAAGATAATCAAGAGTTTTTCTGTTATTTTTCTTTCTTAACGACTTTTATTAAACCGTTTTCTAATTCTTCTAAACTTCGTCCAATATCTTTTTTACTAATGTATTCATTAATACGCATTTGATAATGGCCAGTTTCTAACATTTGCTTACTTCTTTTAGAAGCGACATGTACTAACATGTATTTAGAATCTACTATATTTAGCAATTTATCAATTGATGGATATAACATTTTACCACTGCTCCTTACAATAATATATTACTAAATATTTTATGATTAATACAATGTTTAGAAAGTTTTTTGACATTAATTTTACCTTTTATTTGTCAATAGTGACTACTATACCATCAGTTTCTTTTCTAATAGTGATTCTCTTTTCGTTTAAAGTTTCTTCACTGTTAATAGGATTAGAAACATCACCTTGAGAATTAGGAGTATATAATTGTTGATCGATAAGGTCTTGAACTTTAATAACTTTAACATTTTGTGCTGCAAAAATATCAGGATTATTATTAGCGTAATATTCAGCACTTTTTTTAATTGTATCTATAGTAGCTTCATAAGCAGCGTTCATATCATATTCTGGTTCAAAAGCATAAGATATTTGATTGGCTATAATAAAGTAAATAATTGTAAAAACAACTAGAATTATACCTAAAATTAATATTTTTTTATCTTTGACTAAACTCATTTTTATCACCTAACTATCTCTAAATATATTATATCTTATTTCATAAAAATAGCCAAGAAAAAAATCTCTAAACAGAGATTTTAAAAGCAACATCTTTGATCATAGACATTTGATACAACATTTTCTTCACAAGTAGTGAAACATGGTGTATATGTATGTCTATAAATATGATGATTTATAACTCTTGTATTGCATGGCATAATATGAGGTACTTCATAGCAAATATATTTATGGCATACCCTTTCTTGAGGACATTCTTGAATTGGTGGACACATCATAGTTTGTGATGGAGCCATTCCCATATCACAGCAACCACCAGCCATATTATTCATACTCATTGTACCTTCATAGTTACTTTCTGTATTAAACTCAAATTTATTTTGTTCCATAAAATATTTCCTTTCTAATGTATCTTATGAAACATCTATATTTTGGTTTGGGTTATTTTAATTAGCGGCTTTAAATTGTTTTAATGGTGTTGATTCATCGATTGATTTAAATACATATCCTTTGCCTTTTAAATATATAATTACATCTTCCAATGCTTCTTTAGTGCTTTTTTGAATGTCATGCATTAAAATAATATATGAACCATTGCCTTTAACATAAGTTTTTATATTGTTTAAAACATAGCTAGCTGTAGCTTTTTTTCCATGCGAATCTCCTGAATCAACATTCCAGTCAAAATAGGTATAGCCTTTTTCAGTCATTAATTTTGATAAAGTTGTCATAATACCTTGGCAATGACTACGGCTGACAGTATTAGAAGTTCCTCCGGGAAAACGGAAATATTTTGGATGGACTCCTGTCTGTTCATATACAATTTGCTCCATTTTGTTAAAATCATTCAAGTAAGCATCTACACTATCATAAATATTCCACTTGTGAGAATAAGTGTGAACACCGACTACATGGCCACGATTAGCCTCTTCTTTGATTAAATCCAAATATTTTGTGCTTTGAAATTGATTTGTAACAAAGAAGGTTGCTTTTACATTATATTTATCTAAAATATCTAAAATTGTAGTTGTATAAGCGCCGGGACCATCATCAAATGTTAAATAAATTACCCCATCCGTAACTGTTCCGTTTACTAAACTATCTTGATCTGTTACTATTACCTTTCTAGTAACTTTATCAGTAGCCCCAGCCGAATCTGTAACCGTATAAGTTACCTCATAATTACCTAGGGTATTAGCATCAACATTAGATTCAGTTTTTATATTTTTGGAAATATCGCCATCACAAGAATCAGTCGCGGTGGCTCCGGCTTCTTCATAAATAGTACCAACTTTTACATAAGTTGTGGTCGAACCATTTAATTTAATTATTGGCTTTTCATCATCAATATAAATTAATTTTTCTTTTAATTCAGCTTTATTATTTGAAGTATCAGTGGTAGTTAAAATAATAAAATCATCTTCAATCTTATAAGATAATTTATCGGTTATATCGCCATCATAATTATCATTAACCGTGGCATCAATTGTAACATTTTTTTGCGATTTACAAGTTTTAATTTCCGAATTCAAATTAATTGTGGGAGCCTCTTTATCTACAACAGTTATTACTCTTTCCTTTTGTTTTTTATGGCCATTATTTTCTACTTCATATACGACTATGTATTTACCAAGTTTAGTGGTGTCAACATTTCCGGTAACTTCTACTTTCATTTCTTTTTTAGAAAATAAATTGCCTAAATAAGCTTTGGCACCTTCTTCTTTATAGTCGGAACCAACTTCAATAGTTTCTTTTTCTTGACCATTAAGATTTATGCTTAATGAAGTAACAAATAAATTTACCACTATTAAAATTCCTAAAACAAGCGATAAAATGATTCCTCCGAAAATAATTAGTTTCTTTTTTCTCCTTCGACTTCTCATACAACTTCACCACTATTTATATTTTAACATAAAAAAAGCCTTATGGCTTAAAAAAATTTTATTTTTTAGAAAACAAATATCTAGTATTGTAATAATATTCGCAACCGCTAACGATAGATAGTAAAGTTGCTAACATTACCAAGAAAATATCAACAGGAATATTTAAATACGTAAATGGGAAATTATTTAGCATAACTAAAGTAAGCCCTATCATCATACAAAATGTTTTTGCTTTGCCTAAAAAACTAGCTGCAACAACTTTTCCATTATTTCCACTGATCATTTTACATGAATCAACAATAATATCTCTCGTAATAATTATTACAGGAACTAAAACAGGAATTAAATGATCATAAGCTAAAATAATTAATAATCCATTGACTAAAATTTTGTCAGCAATGGCATCAGCAACTTTACCAAAGTCAGTTACCATATTTTTGCTTCTCGCCAAATATCCATCAATAAAATCAGTAACAGAAGCAATAACAAATATAATGGTTGCAATTATATATTTCAAACTTAATACTTCGCCATTAACAAGATACTTGGGAAAATCAATTCCCATATCATACCAAGGTATCATTAATAATACTAACATAATAATTGCTAAAAAAATTCTAAATATAGTAATCTTATTCGGTAAATTCATTTTAAATCACTACTTTCTATAACTCACAACATAAGCGTTGCTTTTCTCAACAGTTACTTGATTAACTGACCAAAAAATTGCTAATATTACCAATATAAAAATTAAAACATAAATTGCTAAATATATACTTTTAGGGCTTTTCAAATGGCTTAAAGTATATGGTGAAGAAATTTTTTCACTATTATCTTTTGTGGTTAATTCAATCGTTTTTTCAATTTCTTTGACCGGAATTCGAGATGTATATTCAAATAAATATTCATTAAATTCATCCAACATTTTATCTGAATCTAACCCTAAATATTTAGCATAATTGGCAATATACTCTTTTAAAGCAAAAATATCTTTAAACGAACCTATTTTACCATTTTCAATATTATTTAAAACTATTTCGCTTATGTCTAAGTCCTTACTAACTTCACTAAGTTCTATTCCTGATTCTTCTCTTGTTTCTTTCAAGAGTTCAGCAATTTCTTCCAAAGTTTTTCACTCCTTAAATAAAAAATAATATTAATAAGCCATGTTCTGTACTCATATGAGCGACAAATATTTATCTATACATAATTATGTATCTATTATTGCGTTCTTTTTTCCGCTACTAATAGTTCCCCTACCATAATTTGGGTTTCTCACTCGTGGGGTTTACCGCGTTTCATTTGTTTGTTACCAAACAACTGCGTTTCTGTGGCACTTTATAATTACTCATATCTTTAAAAGATATTTTCATCGCCGTTAGTTTAAAACTACTTTAGGTTATTTATTCCCTAAACACGAACACTACAACCATCACAGGATTGTGTGAGCATGGACTTTCCTCTACATTACTATTTAATGCAGCATTTGTCTAAATATTATTCATCTTTACCAAAGACAACTTTTTCTAATTGGCTAATCCTTTTTAATAAATCAACATTATTTGGCATTCTAGTTGTATTTTCATTTACTTTAGCAATTTCTAATTGTTCATTCAAAGATCTAATTTCTTGTTTTAATTTACTATTATCAGCCATTAAGTCTTTAATATCTTTTTCCAATTTCTTTATTATAGAATTGTATTCTGTATAATCACGTATTACCATATCAAGAAATTTATCCACTTCTTGAGGCCTGTATCCTCGAGCGTCTATTTTAAATTCTTTCTCTAAAATTTCTTGTGGTGTTAAATAAATACGATCATTATACATATATCCACCTTCTAACAATAGAAATTATATCGACTTTAGTTATCTTTGTCAAGGTCTTTAAGTTTCGTTCTTTCAAGACAAATGCTGGAATATTCAATCTTTTTTAGCATTTCATTAATTATATAATCAATTTTCATTATATCACCAAATATATTGTAACATTTTTAAAAAAGAAAAAAATAGATTCGACAAATGTTAGCAAAATATTCCCTTGTCAGTTAAAGTTAGCAATTATTAAATATTTGTTTAATGACTTAATTCCCGTCATTATACATATCGGGCATTTCTAACTATAATCAATAATTATTTAAATTTGGTTGATTTTTTTTGCTTGGTGTAATATAATGTTAATGCAAACGGGAAACCGCACCCATAGCTCAATTGGATAGAGCGCTAGACTACGGATCTAGAGGTTAGGGGTTCGACTCCCTTTGGGTGCACCACTTTTCGAGAAGTAGCACAGCTTGGTAGTGCGCGTGGTTTGGGACCATGAGGTCGCAGGTTCGAATCCTGTCTTCTCGACCAAATTTTAAAAAAACCACATAATTTGTGGTCTTTTTTATGTAATTTTTTCAAATAGTTTCGAAATGCTTTCTAATTTTAAAGCAAATTTGACTTCCCTGGCGATTAATCGAGGTGTACCGATGTCTGTAAAGCCATCTTTAATATAGAAATGAATTAACACTTCATCATTTTCAATAAGTTCTAAAAATTTGTCAAAGCTTTTTAACTTATAAATATCCATTTTAACATATTTGAAATATTCAGCATTATTTTTGTAATAAGGATAAGCATAGACTATTGCTAAATTGGTTAATTTTCCTAATAACCTTTTTTCTAAAGTTTCAAAATCCCAATAGCAAACATCTTCCACAAATTCCCCATTTTTACACGCTTTCATTATAACTTGCTTTTTATCACGATTAACTTCCAAATTAAATTTATATCCGCCACGATCTTTAGTATAATTTGCAAAAACATTATTATAATAAACTAATTCACTATTAGAAATTTCGGGATTAAGATAACCATACGTTTCAAATATATACCTTGTAGCATAATTACCATTTTTAAGAGGTGCACAACTAAATAAAGATAATGGTATTTTACTATAAGCATATTTACATTTTAATTCAATACTCCGGAAATCTGGCTTACTTTCTTGATCTTCTTTTTTATTTAATAAAGTTTCAAATGTATAACCAATTCCCGTTGGACCCTTTCGCAAACTTTTGACTAACCCCATATTTTTTATTCTTTTAAATTCTTTTTTTAATAAAAGTACATCTTCTCGCAAAACAACTTCACCCCCTCTCATGGGGACGTATTATAGCAAAAAGTGGTTGTAAAATTTGTCGAATTATGTAGTATCGTAAAAAAATGTAAAAAAAATTTTTAAAATAAGATAAATTTATGATTTTATAAGTTATAATTAAACTAGAAGAAGCGATTTTTAAACGGGGAGATTTTAGAATAAAAAGAATAAAAAGAATAAAAAGTTTAAATAAAAGCTTCTTTTTTGTTTAAAAAAATTAACATTAACAAAAGAAAACCTCGTAGTAAATACGAGGTTTAATTATACACTGGTGTCTCGTTGGAGATTTGAACTCCAGACCCTTCGATTAAAAGTCGAATGCTCTACCGACTGAGCTAACGAGACGAAATAATGGCTGCCCCGGCTGGGTTCGAACCAACGGAATGTCAGAGTCAAAGTCTGATGCCTTACCACTTGGCTACGGGGCAATTAAATTAATTAAGAAATGGTGGAGGGATATGGATTTGAACCATAGAACCCGAAGGAACAGATTTACAGTCTGCCGCGTTTGACCACTTCGCTACCCCTCCAAAAAAATGGTGCCGACTGAGGGACTCGAACCCCCAGCCTACTGATTACAAGTCAGTTGCGCTACCAATTACGCTAAGTCGGCATACTAATACGTCGGCACAAAATGCCAAAAAATAAATGGTGGGCGATATAGGACTCGAACCTATGACCCTCTGCTTGTAAGGCAGATGCTCTAACCAACTGAGCCAATCGCCCAAATATTCAATAATAAAATATCGCTTTTCAGGACAATTAAGATTATACTATACAAATTTTAATTATGCAACAAATTTTTCTCATTTTTGTCGTTATTTTTCAAAAAAGTAGTCCTTTTTGAATTGCATATGGTAGAAAGTGGTCACGGATAGATGATGATAAATTATATTCTGTTTCGCCTAAAGAATACCAATGATAATCTAATATTTCATCATTAGGAATTAAACTCACATGAATTTTTTTAGTAGCTAAAAACATATTCATTTCAATAATAACATCGCTATCACTCGCGGCAGCCTCTTTAAAGCACATTATAGGAAGCAAATCTTCTTCACAAAACTCAAAGCCTTGACCTACTTCTTCATTTACCTCTCTTAAAGCAGCAGTAATTTCAGTTTCTCCAGTTTCTACCCCTCCACCAACGAGGGTCCAAGAATGAGTTGTATTGCTTCTTTGAGACTTAACGATTAACAGTTTGCCATTTTCAATAAAAGCTACACCAACTACTCTTTTTAATTTCTCCATAAACTTCTCCTACTACTTTAGATTTATTATACTATAAATTTCTATAAAAACATCATTTTCATTTTTCAAAAAAGTAAAATTGTGTTAATATAAATTTAGAAACTTTTCCAAAAAGAAAGGTTTTATTATGCAAAAAATTACCAATATAAATAAATTAGATAAATTTCAAGAAAGTGTTGTAAAAAGCAATTGCAATTTGCTGATCATCGCAGGCGCAGGGGCCGGCAAGTCTTTTACATTGTTAAATAAAATTGAATATTTAATAACCACTCAAAATGTTTTGCCCGAAGAAATATTAGTTATATCCTTTACTAATGCTTCAGTTAACGATATAACGTTAAAATTAAATTCTAAAGTAAATGCATTTACTTTTCACAAATTGGCTATGCAAATTTTGGATGCAGCCTCCGTAAATTATCAAATTGTCAATGACTCCCTTTTAAATTTCATCATAAATGAATCTATTTACACATGTACCACTGAAGAGCAAAAAAATATTTTAAAATTTTTAAAATATTCTCAAAAATTTCCTACCTTTATTAAATCGCCAGAATGTAATGCCTTCAAAAAATTTATCGCCACATTTATAAATTTATGGAAAACTAACGATTACAAATTTGAAAATATACCTTTAAAAAAATTAAAGCGCAATGAAAAAAATATTTTACTTTTTATTTTTAAAATATACTCTATTTATATTGAAGAAAAAAATAGCCAAAACAAATTAGACTTTGATGATTTAATAAAGCTTGCTTCTCTTAAAGTTAAAGACGCCTCTTTAAAATATAAATATTTAATTATAGATGAATTTCAGGATACATCGTTAATTAGATTAAATTTATTAAGACAAATATATAATTATACCCAATCACAGATAATCGTTGTTGGTGATGATTATCAATCAATTTATCGCTTTAGTGGTTGTGACTTAAATATATTTTTAAATTTTACAAATTATTTTCCCAAAGTAAAAACTATCACACTTCAAAATGTTTATCGAAATAGTCAAGAACTTATAGATATAGCGGCAACTTTTATTGCTAAAAATCCCCGTCAGATTTCTAAAAATCTTAAATCGCAAAAGCACACATCAAATCCTATTATATTCGCTCCATATAATAATAAATTACATTGTTTTAAAAATGTTTTAAATGAAACTTTAAATACAACAAAAGATATTATGGTTTTAAGCCGGAACAACCGGGATATTTATGATTATATTGATGATGATTTCAAATACCAAGATAATATTTTAATTTATCAAGATACCAAAATTAAATTTTATACCGTTCACAAATCCAAAGGTCTAGAAACAGAAGCCGTGATTATTTTAAATTGCAACAACAATATACTAGGATTTCCCAATCAAATAGAAAATAATAAATTAATAAATAAAATTTTTCCTTTTTCAGAAATCACGTTCGCTGAAGAAAGGCGACTGTTTTATGTGGCTCTAACCCGTACCAAAAATCAAGTATACCTTCTCTATGACAAGCATAATCCATCTTGCTTTATTAAAGAATTAAAAAAAATAGTTAGATCTAAACTAAACTCCCTTGTTTACTTTAAATAACTATTTTTTACTTATCCATAAACTACCATCTTTAACAATAATTTCTATTTTATCTTCTTTAACTAATTTAGTTAAAAATGACTTTATTGTTGTTCCTATTATATGATATTGTTCAACACTTGATTTTATATGATTTTTTAAAAATAACTCATTCAATAATTCATTATAAAAATGCTTATGGTCTAATATATTTAAGATATCATTTTCAATAGCCAAAGTTGTTTGCCGATTAACATCCACTGTCTTTCTTATATCTTTTTCAATTTCGCCATGGCTAGGCACATAATAATCATAATTCGTCGTTTCGAGATAATCTAGGGTTTTTAAAAATTCTTCAACATCATAAGTATATTGAATTGCATATTTATTTAATATTCTTTCACTAGTATAAGCATCGCCAACAAAAAGTACATTATCACTAGTAGCTACTCCAATAAGGCCAAAAGAATGTCCTTTTAAATCAACTATCTTTAAACCTTCAATATCCATATTTTTAATATCTTCGCAACTGCTTGGTCTGGCCATTAAAAAAGATGTACACAAACTATCAAGTGGTTTTGCTCCATACATTAAAGCTGGTTCCAATAGAGGATTGTTAATAAAATAACTTTCCGTTTTTTCAGCATAAATTAAAGCATGATATTTCTCTTGCAAATAACTATTTCCCCCAATATGATCAGCATGACTATGCGTATTAATGATATATTTTAATGTCCAGTTATTTTCTTCTAATACCTTCGCAATATTTTTGCCATAATCTTTGGAACTTCCTGTATCAATTAAACATACTTCATTATCGTTTATTAAATATATTCCCACATTTACAAGATTTTCGATAACATATGTCTTTTCGCCTAATTTTTTCATCGCCATATTATTCATTTTTATCTTTATTTAAAAAGTATTTTAAACCCTCTAAACTAAAGATAATAACGCCTCCTAAAATAAAATATAATATATTAAATGTATCAAAAGTTAAATACTTAAGAGGTACATCTAAAGTTGTTGGTCCCATAATTATGGAATAGATTGACGCAATCATCATACCTAAAATGGCATAAATGGTTGCACTTCTTTTTTTATCTAAACATTTTCTTAATAGTTTAATAAAATATAAAATCCCAAATATTACTCCTAAACCAAACACTATTAAAATTGGTAAGGCTGAAAAATCCAAACTTATTAAAGCTTTTATTTTACTAATAATAGGAATATAAATGCCAAAAATAAGCAAAATGGTTGAACCAGAAATTCCCGGCAATACCATCGCTGAAATAGCCACCATGGCCGCTAAAAAGACATATAATATTGTGCCTAAATTAAAACTATCAATATTAAAAGTTCCTCCTACAACTCGGTTTAAATAAGTAACTAAGATAACTAATAAAGCGCCTAAAATGGCAAAAATAATATTTTTATATTGTCCTTTTAAAGACTCCTTTTCCTCTTTCATAACAATCGGCAAAGCAAAAATAATAAATCCAATAAATAATGAACTCATTTCGTAAATGTGCTTATCAAATAAATTAGCTAAAAATAAAACCGCTAATAAAAATCCTACACCCCAACCAATAGCAATTTTAAATAAATATTTAATGGCTTCTTTTTTCTTATTGATATTTCCTCTAAATAAATCATCTAAAGCGGTAATGAATTTGTCATAAAATCCTAAAATAAAGGCTACTGTGCCGCCTGATACCCCCGGAACGCTGTCAGCCAAAGCCATAAAAAAACCGTTGATAAAATTACTAATATAATCCTTAATTTTCTTCATGCTATCATCATCCTCTTTTTCTAAAATAATTATAGCAAAGAAAAAATAACTAAACAATATATAACTATTCAAACCTATATTTATATTTTCTTTACTATTTTCTTTCTAAAAGAAGTTTACAAATAAATTTCACTTATGATACAATAATAATTGAAAGGATATGGTTATATGAGCCCAAAGAAAAAAGCAGTTACAAAAAAAGTTTCTTCTAAAAAAGAAACTAAAAATGTTGGTTTTAAAAATTATTTATATGCTTTCCTTATTTTAGTTGGAGGTATAGCTTTTATATTTTTATCTTTTAAATGGTATCAATTAAAAACAGAAGAAAAACTAATGAAGAGTTATTTAATAACTTCTAATACAGTTGTAACCACCATTTCTGATTTAGACGAATTTAATCATATCATGCAAGAATCCCCAGCATCATATTTTATCTATCTTAGTTATACGGGAGATAAAAATGTTTACGAAATGGAAAAAGATTTAAAAATTGTGATAGATAAGTACAATATTAACGATATATTTTATTATATCGATGTTACCGAATTAAAAAAGAACAATCAAGATTATCTAAATAAAATAAAAGAAACCTTAAATATTCCTGATTTAGAAAGAGTTCCCGCTGTAGTTTATGTTAATGAAGGCGAAATTCTGAATCGCAATATTCTTGATGGCGTTAAAGGAACTAATTTTAAAGCCGAAGACTTAGAAAGTCTACTTGAAATATACGAATATGATACAGTAAAATAGGCAGAAACCATATGTACAAATTTAATTACCTCATACATTAATTGTAGGAGGTAATTTTTTTATGTTATTCGATGATAATAATGTTAGTTTAGATCTATCCCTATTTAATTTACCAGGTGTAACCGAATCCCCAATGAATATCATTAATAATTATAATAGCAATTCTAAAAACAAGTTTTTATCAGCTAAAGAAGGATTTTTAAAAGGAAATTCTTTTAAAGATGAATATAAACCTTATAAAAATTTAACCTATGTAGATATTAAACCTAAAAGTGATCGCGAAGCCAAATTATATAATGTTATGCAATATGCCTTTGCCATAACCGATATGAATTTATATTTAGATACTCATCCTGACGACAAAATGGCCTTACGCTATTTAGAAGAACTAATCAATGAAGAAATGGAAGCCAAAAAAGAATTTATGAAATCTTATGGTCCTCTTATGGTAAATAAAACTAAAGGCGATGAATTTAAATGGATTGATAGTCCATGGTCTTGGGAATCTTTCAGAGGTGATATCTATGTTTAAGTATGTAAAAACAACTAATTATCCTATTAGCATTACAAAAAAAGATTTAAGAATGGCTAAAAATCTTATAACCCAATTTGGTGGATCTAATGGCGAATTAGCGGCGGCCTTAAGATATTTTAGTCAAAAATTTACAATGCCAGATGATAAAGGTAAAGCCTTACTTAATGATATAAGTACAGAGGAACTTGGCCATTGTGAAATGATTTGTACAATGGTTAAACAACTAACCCAAAATGCAACTGTAGAAGAATTAAAAGAAGTTGGCCTAGATTCTTATTATGCTGAACATAATAAAGGCTTATACCCTGTAGATGCCAATGGTGTTCCTTTTACTGCCACTTACTTTGCAGTAACTGCTGATCCCATGGCGGATTTAATGGAAGATATGGCCGCAGAACAAAAAGCGAGAGCAGTTTATGAAAATCTCATTGATTTAACAACTGATGAAGATGTTATTGCTCCCCTTCTATGGTTAAGACAACGAGAAGTCGTTCATTTTAATCGCTTTAAAGAATTATATGAATATTATAAAAGTAAAGGTTACTAAAAAGACGCTTAAAGGCGTCTTTTTTATTCTTCTTCTTCATTTTTAACTAAGACTTCTCTTGGTTTACTACCATTTTGAGGCCCTACAATTCCTCTTGACTCTAATAAATCAATCATTCTTGCCGCTCTGTTAAAGCCAAAACGGAATTTTCGTTGAATCAAGGAAGCACTAATCTTACCCGTTGTAATAGCAAAGTCCACAACTTCATCATACATTGGATCATCATAGCCATCTTCACCATTACCACTACCAGATGAAGAATTAGAGCTACTAGCTACCGTAATATCTTCTTTATATTGGGCTTTTAATTGCTTTGTACAATAATTAATTAATTTTTCAATTTCTTCATCCGAAATAAAACAACCTTGGATTCTTTCTGGTGTATTCTCCCCCATTGGTAGATAAAGCATATCACCTTTTCCCAGTAACTTTTCAGCTCCTCCCATATCTAAAGCGGTTCTAGAATCGATTTGGCTTGCTACCGCGAAACAAATACGAGATGGAATATTGGCTTTAACAACACCAGTAATGACATTGGTTGAAGGTCTTTGCGTAGCCACGATTAGATGAATTCCAGCAGCTCTTGCTAATTGAGTAATTCGCATAATAGAATTTTCTACTTCTTTAGAAGCCACTAACATCAAATCAGCAAGTTCATCAATAATTACTACCCAATAAGGCATTTTGGGAAGCGGCGATTCCGGATGTTTTTTATTTTCTTTTTCGATATGTTCATTATATTCGTTTATCTTTTTAACTTTTGCTTCGGCAAATTGATCATAACGCCGGTCCATTTCCGCTACTACATTTTGTAACATTACGGAAGCCTTTTTAGGGTCATTTACAACCGGACAATACAAATGCGGAACGCCATTATAATTAGTAAGTTCTACCTTTTTAGGGTCAACCATAATAAGTTTTACCTCATAAGGCGTATAATTCATTAAAATTGAACAAATAATAGAATTAATACAAACTGATTTACCACTACCCGTAGAACCAGCCACTAAAAGATGGGGCATTTTAGTTAAGTCAGCTACAATAGGTTTGCCCATTAAGTTTTTGCCTAAAGTAACCATAATATCATACTTATTTTTAGCGTTTAAATTAGCTTCTAATATTTCTCTAAAAGGTACCGCACTAATAGTTTCATTAGGTATCTCTACGCCGATTGTACTCTTGCCTGGTATAGGAGCTTGAATCCGAACATCTTTAGCGGCTAAAGCTAAAGCGATTTCTTTATTAATAGACAAAATATGACTGACTTTAGTTCCCGCCGGAACACAAACTTCATATTGCGTAAAAGCCGGTCCTACTCTAATGTCCACTACTTTACCAACAATGTGGAAATCTCTTAAAACTTTTTCTAATAAATCTTTATTAGCCAAAATCTTGGCATCACTTTCGGTTTTTTTCGGAACCTTAACTTCTTTTAAAAGATTAATTGGAGGCAAACGATATTTGCCATCATTTACCATATTTTCGACTACTAATGGTTCAATCTCTACAACTTCTTTAACCTCTTCCGATTTTTTATTTTTAATATCTTCTAATCTATTAATAACAACTTTCTCATCACTTTTTCGCATTGGCAATTCTTCTGTAACTTGCTCACTAATACTTGGAAGACTTTCTTCTCTTTCGTCTTTCTCCTCATCGGAAGCTTCTTTATTCCTTTTTACAAATCCTTTAATTTTATCTAAAACATCACTTAACGATAAATCGAATAAAAGAATTAAACCGCCCAGAGCTAATACTACCAAAATAACGATGGTGCCAGTCCTTGCAAAAAGCATATATAAACCACTTATAGCGAGAGCTCCAACTAATCCTCCCCCAATCGCAATAGAAGTATTTCCGGTATTTAAAACCGAAGCGGCCATATCAATTGTATTTATCCGATCCATAAATTGATCAAAAGTCGTTTTTAAAATATCGCCGGGATTTTCAATCTCGTTTAAAAAAGTAAAATGACTAGCGACTAAAACAACTAACAAAATTAGATAAAACCCAATTAACCGAGAAGAAAAAAACTTTGGCATTTTTCTTTTAAAGACCATAAACAAACCAACTAATAAAAGATAAATTACAAAAACAATCCACCATGAGCCAAATAAAAACATGCCAAATTCTTTAATAAGAGTGCCAATATAGCCAAAACCAAAACCAATAATACCAATAATGGCTAAAATTAATCCAGTAAGTTCTACACTCATTCCCTTATTTTGGGAGTCTTTTGATTTTTTACGCTTTGCCATACTATCACCAATATCATTATAAACTATTTTGACAATTAATTCTAGATTTTATATAATTAATTTTATTGGGGCGTGATTTTATGATTAATGTGGTTTTATTTGAACCCGAAATTCCAACAAATACAGGAAATATTATGCGTACTTGTATTGCTACTAATACCCATTTACATTTAATAAAACCTTTAGGTTTTAGCTTAGATGATAAATATGTAAGACGAAGCGGTGTTAACTATATTGATAAATGCCATTATACTCTATATGAAAATATTGATGAATTTTTTGCCAAAAACAAAGGCGAATACTATTTTTTAACGCGATATGGCCATAAACCTCATACTTCTTTTGACTACTCTAATCCAAAAGAAAATATCTATTTCTTTTTTGGCAAAGAATCTACTGGTATTCCGCCGAAAATTTTAAAACCTTATATTGATCGATGTTTAAGAATCCCCATGACTAGTGATGTTAGAGCCTTAAATTTATCTAACACTGTAGCTATCGTAGTATATGAGGCCTTAAGACAACAAAACTACCCTAATTTGTTATTCGATGAACCCCATAAATCCAAGAATTTTATTGAGGAAAGTTAATACTTTCTTTTTTTATTATTATATGCTAGAATAATTTTCTAAGAATTGAGGTGCCTTATGACTAAAGAATTAGCTATGCAAATCTTAGGTTTAGAAAAGGAATTCACTTTTAAAGAATTAATGGAGGCCTACCACAGAGAAAAAAATAAATATGAAAATCATTTTCACGTTTATAAAACGGAATATCCGCCAGAATTAAATGATGTGGAAAATGCTTATAAATATTTAAAACAAAATCAATGCTATGTTATACCTACTACTGATAAAACTACGGCAAGAATTTCATATGATGAAGATGAACCTTTATATTCTTTAGATCGAAAAAATGAAGAAATAAAACAAACAATAAATCGATTTATGGAAAATTTTGCCATTGAGAAAAAGAAATTTATTGAAAGAATATCTATTTATTTAGAAATTCCTAATATGGCTTATTCCGATACAAAACAAGAGCAAATAGATTTTTTGGCACCACAATATCCGGCTTTTTTAGAAACTTTACAAAATTCAGTAAAAGTTGAAGTAGAAAGAATATTGCCACTAATTAAAGATTGTCAAGATTATAATGATTTTGCTAAATTTAAGGAAATTGCTGAAAGTTTTAAAGCTTATATAAAGGAAATTTACAAAAAGATAATTGAAGAAGTATTAAAGGAATATAATTTAGTCAAATGGGATATGAGTGATATATATAACAATCTTTTCCCTTCTATAAAAACCAGATATCACAATTTAATAGAAGTCTACAATTTAGTTCATAATTATATCGTACAAGCAGGACTTGTATCAAATAACAATACCTTTGAGAGAACATGTAGAGAAATTTTTAATTACTGGATGATAAATGTTAAACATAGTAAACATTTTAGAGAAATTAGCAAACAAGATTTTCATTCAATGCGTAAACAAGTTAGAGACAAAATGAAATCTCTATATGGAGACTATTTATCTATAGATATAGCATTCCAAAACGGCTTTCAAAAATTATTTATAGAATCCCTAGACGATTTAGAAAGAGAAAAAACCGCAATGTATGCTGAATTTTACGATGTATTAGAGGAAAAACGAAAAACTTACAGAAATGAACCAGGGATTGGCTATGTTGGCGATATAGTATGGGAAAAAATACGAGAAAGAATTAGTGATAAATATGGAAAAGAATTTACGAAAGGAGCCGACAGTTATCCGGTTATTACACCGAGTGTTAGAAAAGGAATAGAGCAAATCATTGAAGAGGAACAAGATGAAATCGTAAAATTATATAATAAAAGATTTTATCAAATAAAATATTTATTAGACCACTATCCAACTTTCGCTAACTCAGATTTTGTTAACGAGGAATTAAGAACTCAGGTCTACCCTTTTGAACGTTTTATTATAAATGAAACACATGCAAATGAATTTTTTCGAATATTAAATGAATGTGAACCTAATGCTCATATAACTAGTTTTGATTCGATTCCTTATGAAGATGAATCTATTAGTGATGAAATGCTTCATACCTTACAAAAAGAAGAAGATGATATTCTTCCTAATCGAGGCACCTATTTAGTTTATGATGGCTGTGAAATAACCTGGTTAGAAATTGAAGAAAAACTAAAACAATATCAAAGAAATGACGAGGTAACTCACGCAATTTATCAAGAGGGAATTTTATTTGCCAAAAATGGAACGTTTAATTCTGAGTATTTAGAACCACACTCATATGCTGGTGGTATTTATGTTAGCGATTTTATAGAAGAACAAAAACCAGCTATTTTAACATATCCAATAAATGGTGATGTCAAATCTGTAACTTCTATCTTTGAATATATTTTGGATAGATTGCGAAATTTACAAGAGTTTGATGCAGTTGCCGATTATACTTTAATATCATTTAATTTAAATAGTCATAATTTATTTATTTTTTCTCATCATCTTCCAGTATATGTCGGATTTACAAATAAAAATGAAAAAATGTATTCTAACAATCCATGCTTATTGAGGTATTTTTGTAATCAAGTTTATCAAATACCTGATGAATCTTACTTATTTAATGGCAATATTGAGCCAAGAAAAAAAGGTTTTGATCTATTAGTGCGTCGTTATCATAACTATTAATAAAGGTATAAATTTAGTAAACTTTCTAAATACTTACAAAATCGAACTTAATTTGAATGAAAGAAAGGAATGATTCTTTCTTTTTTTATTATTATATGCTAGAATAACTTTCTAAGAATTGAGGTGCCTTATGACTAAAGAATTAGCTATGCAAATCTTAGGTTTAGAAAATGAATTTACTTTTGAAGAATTAAAAAAGGCTTATGAACAGGCTCATAATCAATATCAAATAAATCATTATCCTAACTTTATAAAAAATCATTCTGCTAAATTATATGATATTGAAAGAGCATATGAGTTTTTAAAGAAAAATAAATGCTACTCAATTTCTCTTCGTGATACTACTAGGAATATTTTTTATGATAATGATGATAAATTTCTAGAATATTTAAAAGGAATAAACGGGGAAATAAAATTATTAATGGAAAAAATAATTAAAAATTTTCCAATAGAAAGAGAAAGTTTTATTAAGCGAATATCAATTTTTTTAAATTCTCCAAAGATAGTTTATACAGATGATGAAGATAATCAAATTACTATATTCACGACAAAATATCCTCGATTTTTAGAACCTCTGCAAAAAGAAGTTAAAGATAAAGTCAAAAAATTAATTGCGCAGATTAAAGAATTTCAAAGTTACAATGACTTTTTAAAATATTGTGAAATTGTAGAAGAATTTAACCATTTCATAAAAGAAATTTACAAAAAAATTATTGAATACTCTTTAAAAGCACATAATTTGGTTTGTTGGGATGTCAGCGATATATACGATAATGTTTTTTCATCTATGCAAAATAGATACCATCAACTATTTGATGTATATGATTTAATACAAGATTATATTAATGAACATAAATTAACATCTAACAATGCTTTTGAAAACAAGATGAAAGAAGTATTCGATAAATGGTTAAGGACTTCTAAACATAGTCCTCATTTTAAAGACTTAAGTGAAGAAGAACGAAAAAAAATATTTAATCATGCAAGAAATATAATGAAAGAATTATTTAAGGATTATTTATCTGATAGCACCGCTATACAAAATGGTTTTGAAGAAATGCTTATCGAACTTTTAGATAATCTAGAAAATACTGAATCTCAAATCTATCATACTCTTAACGAAGTAATCGACGAAAAGATGGCTACATATCAAGGAGATATTGGATTTCAATATTTTTCTTTAACCCATCCAATTTGGAGCCAAATTAGAGAAAGAATAGTAAGTGTTTATGGTAAAGATTTTGAAAAGGGGAAAAATCCCAATGTTACTCCCGCGATGAAAAAAGACATCGAGCTCATTATTGAAGAAGAAATAACAAGACTCATAGAATTATACAATAAAAGATTCTATCAAATAAAATATTTATTAGATCACTATCCAAATTTTGCTAATTCTTCTTATGTTGAAGCAATGTTACAAAATTTTGTTAATCCTTTTCAACCTTTTATCACAGAAGGTGCATTTGAAGATGATCTCTTAAAAAAATTAAATGAAACAGAACCAGAGGCCCAATTAACTAGTTTTGATTCCATTAATTATATTGATGAAATTATTAGTGATGAAACACTACAAATGGTAAATCCTGATGAAGAGATATTACCTAATCGTAATACCTACTTAGTATATGATGGGAGCGAATTTTCTTGGCTAGAAATAGAAGAAAAATTTAAACAATACAGCCAAAATGACACAGAAATTTATGCTATTCATTGCGATGGAATGCTTTTTGCCAAAAGCGGAAAATTTAATCCTAATTGTATCGAACCTGCTAGTTATGATGGTGGCTATTTTGTTAGTGATTTTAAAAGAGAACAAGAAAGCGATATTGCTGACACCTACAAAGATTACTGGAATAATCCATCTACAACTTACACCTTTAGAGCTGCTTTAAACAAATTCAGTGTTTTAAAAAATTTAGAACAAGTTGCTGATTTTACTTGTGTAGCTTTTAACACAAAATATCATAGTCTTTTTATCATTTCTCATCATCTACCTGTCTATATTGGCTTTACCAATAAAGGAGAAAAAATGTATTCTAACAATCTAAGTTTATTAAGGCATTTTTGTCCATATATTCATAAAATGCCTGATGAATCTTACTTAATTGATGGCGATATTATGCCACGTCGAAAAGGTTTTGATTTATTAGTTCGTAATTACCATAACAATTAATATTTAAAAGGTTTCTTTTTTGGAACCTTTTTTTATTTTTCGCATATATTATATCTTAAGTCCATATATTTTAATGGGTGAATTATGATAAATTATAATGGTCTTAGTGAAATGGAAGTAAAAAATGCACGCAAAATGTATGGTACTAATGAATTAACGAAGTTGAAGCAGAAAACTTTTTTTAAAATTCTCTTAGAATCCCTTGGAGATCCAATTATTAAAATATTATTAATTGCTTTAGGGATTAAACTCCTTTTTATTTTTTCTAAATATGATTGGTATGAAACAATTGGAATTGCTATTGCCGTCATGCTTGCTTCCTTAATATCCACTATATCGGAATATGGAAGTGAAGAGGCCTTTAAAAGGCTTTCCAATGAAGCAAGTAAAATAAATGTTAAAGTTTATCGTGACAACCTTTTAAAAGAAATTATGATTAATGATATTGTCGTTGGCGATATTGTAAAACTTTCCACTGGAGACTCTATTCCCGCGGACGGCATTTTAATAAATGGTACTTTATCAGTTAACGAGTCATCGTTAACTGGCGAATCTAAGGATATCAAAAAAGCTAATAATGATAAACTTTTTCGGGGGTCAGTTGTCACGAACGGGAATGGAAAAATGCTTGTCCAAAAAGTTGGCAACAATACCGAATATGGCAAAATATCTTTAGAAATCCAAACTGAATCACCTACTTCACCCTTAAAAAAAAGATTATATGGTTTAGCCAAAATAATTAGTAAGATTGGTTATATTGGGGCTTTTGTTGTTTCACTTTCATATCTTTTTAATAAAATTGTTATTGAAAATAATTTTGATATTGATTTAATCATGGCTACTCTTACTACTCCTAAAATTATTCTTAATCATTTAATCTATGCTTTAACTTTGTCTGTAACCATTATTATTGTCGCTGTTCCTGAAGGTCTTCCGATGATGATTACTTTAGTTCTTTCTTCCAATATGAAAAGAATGCTTAAAGATAATGTTTTAGTAAGAAAACCGATTGGCATTGAAACTAGTGGCAATCTTAATTATCTTTTAACAGATAAAACAGGAACTCTCACTAAAGGAATTTTAGAAGTTACCTCTTTTATTACAGGAGATTTAAAAATCTTTAAAAATAATAAAGAATTAAAAAAACACTCTAGTTATGAAATAATTTATAATTCTCTCATTTTAAATAATGAAAGTGTTATTAGTGATGGCAAAATAATCGGAGGTAATTCTACCGATAAAGCGTTAATTGGCTTCTTGCCTCTTAAAAACAATAATCCCAAAATTACCAAAAGAATCCCTTTTGATAGTGAAAAAAAATATAGTGCTGTATACATCAATAATGATATCTATTTAAAAGGAGCCGCCGAGATAATTTTACCGAAATGCACTAAATATCTCACTACTAAAGGAGAAGAAAAAATTATTCTAAACGAGAAAAATATCTTAAAAGAGATTAGCAAATACACTCAAAAAGGAATTAGAGTCATTGCTTTAGCAAAGGGAAATAATTTAGATAATAATTTAACGTTTATTGGTTTTGTAACTTTAAAAGATGAGTTAAGAAAAGAAGCTAAAGAAGGAATTAGTTTAATTCGAAATGCCGGCATTAATGTCATTATGATTACGGGAGATGCCAAGGATACGGCCCGGAATATTGCCAAAGACTCAGGCATTATCGCAGATCCTACTGATATGATATTAACCAGTGAAGAATTTAATCAAATGGATTCTGAAGATGTAAAAAAAATTATCCATCGTTTGAAAGTAGTGGCTAGAGCTCTTCCTCAAGATAAAAGTCGTCTAGTTACCATTTTAGAAGAAATGAATTTTGTGGTTGGTATGACTGGTGATGGCGTTAATGATGCTCCCGCTTTAAAAAAAGCCAATGTCGGCTTTGCGATGGGAAGCGGAACCGAGGTTGCTAAAGAAGCTAGTGATATTGTTATTTTAGATAATAATATTTTATCCATTAGTAAAGCTATTTTATATGGTCGCACGATTTTTAAAAGTATTCGCCGTTTTGTTATATATCAATTAACCGTTAATTTTACGGCCCTTTTCCTATCTATTGTTGGTTCTTATATTGGTGTTAGTACACCAATTACTATAATTCAAATGTTATGGCTTAATATGATAATGGATACTTTTGCAGGCATGGCGTTCTCTTATGAAGCCCCTCTTAAATATTACATGGATCATAAGCCCAAAAAATTAGATGAACCAATCATCAATAAATATATGTATTCCGAAATAATTATTACGGCCATGTATTCCGCTTTCTTATGTATATTATTTTTAAAACTTCCTCTATTTAAAGAAATAGTACGTAGTGAAGAAAAATATTTTATGACTTCTTATTTTGCCCTCTTTATCTTTATAGGTATCTTTAATGCTTTTAATTCCCGAACCGAAAGATTAAATATTCTATCTAATATTACAAAAAACAAAGTCTTTATCACTATCTTCCTTTTTATCATCAGTGTCCAAATATTCTTAATATATCATGGAGGAGAATTATTTCGTACCTTCGGAATGACCCCTTTTGAACTTATCTTTGTTATTCTTTTAGCTTTTACTGTCGTTCCTGTAGAATTTTTAAGAAAAATTATTCTCAAGAAAAAAGGTTATTCCATTGAAGTATAAAGTATCTAGTCAAACTAGATATTTTTTAATAAAAAAATATAAGCCCATGATATAATTAATATATAAAGGTAGGAAAAATAATATATGATTTTAATAACAAAGGATAATGTATCATCATTTATTGAATATTATCATAATTTACATGATAGTTATATAACCAATGTTAGTTATGATATTAAATTATCAAAAATAGAACTTGCTATAAATGTTTTTTGGTCTGGCAAACCAATATTAAATAAAGAAAAATACTACGAAACTAATAGCACAAAACTAAAAATGATTTTTAGCAATATAGAAAAATGTAATATCAAAGAAATATTTTCCTGGAATTATATTAATGATGCTTTTATAAAATATATTAATATTAAAAATAAAGATTATATTTGTTTTGCTAATGACGAAAGTGATCCCTTAATTTATATTGTCTGTGACAAGATTGAATATGAAGAATTAAAATAACAATTAAATCTATTATCTCTAAACATATAATTCTTAATTTTAACAAAAAAAGAACTAATTATTAATTAAATTGTTCTCTTTCATTAATTTACTAATATTCTTATAATTATAAATTTCATAATTACTTCTTTTAATAATATCTTCAACATTTTTAATTTTTTGACTTCTTAAATAACCCGTTAGAATATCTTTAGTTAAATTATCAAAAGTTATTGTTTTATCAACTAAATCATTAATCTCACTACTAGTATTTTCTTTTAAATCATTATTAAAACCAATATGATTATTATTTAGGATATCATCAGTAATAAATATTAAAGAATTATTAAAATAAATCTTTTCGCCTTTATTATCCGTAATATATCCTTCTTTTAAAATTTCTTTAATCAAATCTTTAATATTTTGATGAGCTTCATTATAGTTGTCAAATAATATAATGGTAAAATTATTATTAGCTAGTTTATTAAATAAATGTTCATCATTATAGCCAACGTATCCTTGCGTTGTCCCAATTAATTTATTAATATCAATGGAAGTTTTATACTCCTTTAAATCAATTCTTAAAAAGTTAGCATTAGGAACGAGCTCCGCATATTTTTTAACTAAACTACTTTTACCTAAGTAAGATCCTCCCTCTAAATATATTTTAATAAAGCCTTTTTTATTTAAGAAATGATTCCTTACTACATTATTTATTTCTTGCGTATATTTATAAGTATTGTATAGTTCTTTTTCTATTTGGGAAGGAATATTATCTAAAACTTTTAGCTTTTCTTTTGTAAGCATTAAATTAGTTTTATTTTCTAAAACTTGAATAATATCTTTTTCTTTAATAACTTGCTTTTTACTATTATTAAAACTACTTAATTTTTTATTTACTTCTAATTCCTCACTATAAATTTTTAAGGCTTTATCATAGTCATTATTTTTGATACTTTTATCTTTTTCTTCTTTTAATTTATCTAATTTTTTATATAATTCTCTTTTCTCACTAATATTAATATTTCCGGCTTTAACTTTGGAGCAAACTGAATCTAGAAAATCAATGGCCTTATCAGGATTTCTTTTATTATTAATAAAAGTATCAGTATAATAAATGATTTTATCAATAATATTATTAGGAATTATAACTTCATGATGTCTCTCATACTCTTTTTTTACTTTCAAAAGAATATCTTTAGTTTCTTCTTTATTAGGTTCATTTACATTTATCACTTCAAAACGGCGCATTAGTGCTTTATCTGCTGAAAAAAATTTATGATATTCACTATTAGTAGTGGCTCCAATACATTTTATTTTACCCCTTGCTAAAGCAGGTTTAAAAATATCTCCCGCTGTAATTGCGCCTTCTGCCCCACCAGCATTAACCATCGAATGGATTTCATCGATAAATAAAATAATATGGTCATCATTTTCTAACTCTTTAATAATTTTGGTTAGTTTTTCTTCAAACTCGCCCCGATATTTAGTTCCCGATACTAAAGAGCCCATTTCTAAAGCTACAATTTTAGTATTAAATAAACTATCTGGAACTTCTTTTCTTTCAATTCTTCTAACTAACTCTTCCACAATGGCTGTTTTGCCGACTCCCGCTTCCCCGATTAAAATCGGATTATTTTTTTTCTTTCTTAAAATAGTTTCAATAATTAAATCGATTTCTTTATCTCTTCCCACAACGGTTTCGTTATAATCAATGGTTTCATTAAGTAACACGCCTGTTTCTAAAACTTCCAACTTTTTATGAACTAATTTAGTATTTTTATTAAGATTATCATATACATCATCAATATCAATACCCATGCCAATTAAAAGTCGAATAGCTATTCCTTCGCCTTCTTCAAAAATTGACAAGACTAAATGTTTAGGCGTCACAATACCTTTATTGTTTTCTTTGGCATTATCTAAAGCATTATTTATTACTCTTTTTAAAAGAGGCGTATAAAGATTAAGTTCACTTTCTTTAGTTGCATTACCCACCACGATATTGAGTTCTCTTTTAAAACTTTCATAAGTTAAATTATATTCTTTAAAAAAATTACTCATATCTTGATCTAACTTCAAAATAGCTAAAAATAGATGTTCTGTGCCAACATAAGGATGATGTAAATTAAGTCTTTCACTTTCCGCCATTCTAAAAATATTTGATACATGAACTCCAAAATTATTATACATAAAATTTCTCCCTTACAATTCTATGTTTATAATGAGATTTTTATTAAAATCTTATACAACTAAAAAAGAAGATCTTAAATCTTCTAATATGGTCTAAATGGTGGATAATAATAATTATAACTATAATTGCCATAAGGATAATTAGAATTAAAGCCAGGTCCACCATTAGGATACGGAGCAACATTATAAATTGGTCTTGGTCGTGTTAAACCAACCGCTGCTCCCCCAAGTAGTGCTCCTCCTAAAAAAGGAACAATAAATCTTTCATTATTAATATTATAATTATTAGGATAAAAATTAGGCCTATTATACATAATATCTTCCTTTCACTCATAGCATATGTTTAGTTTTTTTAAGAATACATTATGTTGGCCCAATCTTAGTTTAAAAAAACACCTTTTTAAAAGGTGAACAATCTCATTATGGTGCTCGTACTCGGACTTGAACCGAGACTTCTTTAAAGGAAAACAGATTTTGAGTCTGCCGCGTCTACCAATTCCGCCATACGAGCAACTTACAACTAATTATAACACGGATAATACTAATTAGTAAATAATAGAATCTGTCTTTAGACCCTTTTTTAATCACCTATTGTAAAAACATAAAACTCATATATAATTTGGGCATTTTCATCCACAAGACTAGAAATAATATTTATTTTTCCAGCATTATCAATATAATATATTAATCCGCCATTTTCTTTATCTTCTTGATATTGATTATTCAAATTTTTGATATTCTTTTCATAATATTTTATTGTTTCTTCTTGGCTATATGAATCATCAGTTTTAAAATAATCATTTATTGCCATTATGGTTTTTTCTTTTAATTTTTCTAAACTTAAATTTTTTCTTTTGGCTATTTCCATATTATTTAAAATAGCACCACTTTCTAAATCGATTACATAACCTAAAAGATGATGAACAGGCACTGATGTATCACCACTATAATCTAAAATTAAAATCGTTAAAGTATTTAATTCCTCATTTATGAATGTTTTATATGTTAGATTATAATATTCACAATTTTGGTCATAATCTTCATCTGATTCTTCACACAATCTATTATTATTTAGAAATTTCGCATATTTTAAATATAAGTCCTTTAATTCATTATTTATTTTTTCGACATCTTTATTGTCAATATTTATGAAAGGAATTTTGAAAGCATCAATATTTTCTTGGGTTATATTAGTAGGAAACTCTAAAGAGCCAAAAGATATATTACTAGAACTAATTTCATTATTTTTCATTTTGTTGCTAAATACATAATCATACTTTATATCGTATACATAATCTTTATCTTGATAAATTTTTTTAATTTTTTCTTCTGGGGTATTATCATCTTCTTTGATATTGCTATTTTCCTCTTGGAGATTATTTTCTTCAAAAGTATTATTGAAGATTCCCATATAGTACATTACTCCCATATTTATACTTGCCCCTAAAATAATTCCTAATATACATACTAATAAATATTTAACCCATTCTTTCATCCTTTTATCCTTTCAACTATTCTTTAGTTTCAAAAAGTAGAGCATCTTCTTGAGGTTTCTCGACTACTAATTCTGGCAAATCATTTAATGAAGCTAGACCAAAAAAGTCTAAAAATTCTCTAGTTGTCTTGTATAAATTTGGTTTACCAGGCAAATCACTTTTACCAACAACTTTAATTAAATCCTTACTTAATAGTTTTCTTATAACATAAATACTACTTATGCCCCTTATTTCATCTATTTCAATTCTTGTTATTGGTTCGTTATAAGCAATAATAGCTAAAACTTCTAATTGGGCTTGGGATAAAGTTTCAACTCTTTCTTTTACTAATTTTTGATAAAATTCTTTATGTTCTTTTTTAGTTGTCAATTTAAAACTATTTCCTAAATAACTAATTTTAATACCCCGTTCATCTTTATCATATTCTTTTTTTAAAGTTGTTAAAAGTTCTTTAGCTTTATCCGGAGAAACATTTAAAATACTACAAATATCTTCTAAAGTTACCCCTTCATCACCAACGACAAATAGTAAACCTTCTAAAACACCCACTAAATTCATTTTAATCAACACTTTCTATTACAATTTTACTAAATGCTTTGCTTTGTTTCAATAATATTTCTTTATTTTTACTCATATCTAAAAGAGATAAAAATGTAACAACGACATTTTCTTTAGTCAAAATATCAAATAATTCGGAAAATTCCACTTTCTTTTTGGCTTTTAAAAGACTTCTTATCTCCCTAATTCTCTCTTTAACACTATATTCTTTTCGCATTACTTTAGTTGTTAAAGGCTTTTGAAAATTAACTCGCTTTTGCATTTCTTGAAAAGCCGCGAGTAAATCATCTAAAGTAACATCACTATTGATTATCTTTTCATCATCTTCTACATATTCTTGTAAATTTTCTGGTATTTTTGTATAATAATCCGCCCGATTTTCTTCTAAACTCCGGAATGTTTCACACATATTTTTATAACGTTCATATTCAATTAATTTATCTCGTAAATCTTCTTCACTTTTTAAAGAAAATTCATCATCTTCATTATTATCTTCTTCTTCCGTTTTATTAACTAACATTTTACTTTTCAAATGAATTAATTCTGATGACAAAACTAAGTATTCAGAAGAAGAATCTAAATCTTCTTTGGGAATACTTTTAATAAAAGCAATATATTGATCAATAATATCTTTAATGTTTATTGTATATATGTCCATTTTGGATACTCTTACTAAATGTAAAAGCAAATCAAAAGGGCCTTCAAAATCTTCTAGTTGTAAATTCATAAAATCTTCCTAACTACAAACAAATCCATAAGTTGTCATTTCAAAATCAACTACTTTTGGGTCTTCTTTTAAAAGATAGTAATAATGATTATTTAGTTTAGTGGAATCAACTTTGGTTAAATCAATCGAAATAACTGCAGTGTAACCATTATTAGAACCATTAAACGTCGCCGTTACACCCGTTACATCTTTATAATTATTAACTATATTTTGTTTATTTTGGTAATCTTCATTATAACCAGAATCATTTACATTACTATTAGAAATAGTATGATTAATTGTTTTTAATTCTTTATTTTCAAAAGAATAAGTTAAAGTTTCATTATCCTTTTTACAAGTTAAAGAACCACGACCATAATCATCATTGGCTAAAGTGAAATCAGGATAATCTTGAACAGTCTTTTCTGTAAAAATCAAATAATAAAAGGCACTGGGAACAGTAAGAGTATAAGCTTCTTTACTTCCTTTCGCTACTGATGCAATATCTATTTTAAAACGGTCTAATAAAGTCTTGTCTTCAGAATAAGTTTCTAAGAAAAATTTTCGACCGGTTAAATTAACAGTTTGTTCCGTATCATTAACTGCTTCAAAAGTTAATGTTTTATTAGCATAATTAAAATTTTTTAAAGTTAAAGAGTTACTTTCTATCTCCAAAGTATTACTAAAAACATTATATACTACTTCATCTTCAGGAGGTAAAGTAGGTTCTTCAGGATTCTCCGGCTCTTGTTCATTACCTGAACTACCACCCGCAATAGTGCTAGCGGTATTTTTTCCTAAAAGATCATTTATAAAAACAGATATATCATTAATATAAAAAACCGCTAAAATAAAAATGGCAAATATGACTATAACCCGTCCTAAATTACTCTTTTTTTGATAAGCAGTTCCTATTACTTGGGGTTTTAATTCAATATCTTCTAAAACCACAGTTTCTTTTTTCTTTGCCATACTATCACCCTTATATTCTTTCTTATTATATCATAAATCTTTAAATTCTAAAATATTATTAGCAGCCATTTTGGGCACAATCTTCAATATTATTTTTACTTCTAATAAGGCTTTCAATTAAATTTTCTAATATTTCCTCATCTATTTTTTCATTTTCATAATTTTTAGGAGTATAAAAAGAAGTTATTTTTCCCTCTCTAAAAGCCACTAAAGTAGGAGCTTCCAAGACTTTTTCGAAAGTAGCCATACTATGACCCTCAGCATCATAAATTAGACTATTATCTAAATAATCATCTAATAGTTCTAATAAATGATTATAATTTTCTTCCCCATCGCGAGTCTTCGTAATATTGCCATCAATAAATTCATAAGTAGGACGAATACTTTCGATATCTAAATAATAAATGGGCTCTTCTAAAGTGCTTGACACCTTTAACAAAGAAGGAATTAAACTTCGGCAATCGGCATTGGCTGCATAACCAAAATATATTACTCCTGTTTCTTCTTGGAGCATCTTTATAGCTTCATCAGTATTTATATAATTAATCAAATTATTATCACTAATAATTAAATCTAGATAAGCATTATCGCTTTCATCGACTTTATCATTATAACTCATGTACTCCATCCGGAAAACATTAGCATCAGTAATGGCATTACTTTTTCTTTTGAGTAAAGAATTAATTCCTAATCCTAAGACCATAATTGTTAAAACAATAATAGAATAAAGAATTATTTTATTACGTCTTTCCATTCTACCACCTATCAAAATTTTACTATAAATATTAAAGATATGCAATAAAGGAGGCTTAACTTGCTTCTAACACCAGCATTTTGGAACCATGTTTATTGGCTTCTTTTAAAACATCATCTAAGCACTCTTTATTAAGATAAAAATAAATTGGCGTATCAGTCAAAATAGTTATAGAATACTTTTGAATGACAATTGCTTTTATTTTTGACCACTTAAAAATCATTTTAATATCATAAAATGAAGAATAAGTAAGTCCTTCTTTATCTAAAATTATAGTTGATTCAAAATTAACCTTTTGGCTCATTTTATAAATAATTAAATATTTTAAAATTAAATATAAAACATAACCAATATCTAAAATTAATAAAATAATTCCCATGATTAAATATTGATTTAAGAAAAACATTAAGCTTACAAATAAAAGTAATGTACTTAGAAAAATTGTTTCCATTCCATAACTTAAATTAGGAATTTTATGTTTTTGTAAAATAATTCTTTTATTTCTAGCTACAGTTTTTGCCTCATTATAAATTTTAAAATAATTTTTACTTAAATCACATTTTATTTTCATTTATGCCTCCCTAATTTTTGCTCTAAAAAATACGCTATCCCATCATTATCATTACTTAAAGTTACCGCGTCAGCTTTCGCTTTAACTATATCTAAAGCATTTTCCATAGCCACACCCATGCCCACCATTTCTATGGCTTCTAAATCATTAGTGCCATCACCAAAAAAGATCATTTCATCTAAAGAGATACCTAATTTCTTCCCTAAATACTCTAAAGAAACGCCTTTATTAATATTTAAAGGATTTATAACAATAATTTTACATTCATCCGTATTATCATCCATAATAAATATATTTAATTTCTTCGAATAGGGAGCAAGTAAAGGAAATATTTCTTCTACTTTTCGATCATCTTTTAAAAAGACATTTATTTTACTAATATGACCTTTTATTTCCTCTAAAGAATGAATATCTATGAGAAATGGTACAGAATTATGTTCCTTATCCCCTTTTAAATAATAAGCCAAATCCGTTACATAATCAATGCGACTACAATAAGGAGTTAAAAAATCAGTCAAATCCTGGATAAGAGAAAAAGGAATCGTTTTAATTGGTTCTATTTTATCATTTTTTACATCATAAATTGAAGAACCATTAGTTAAAATAATATAGTCAAAATAACTGATTGAAAGATCCCATTTAACGCTCTCTAAATTTCTTCCCGTTACACCGACAATTAAATAATCTTCATTCCGATATTTTAAAAGAGCATCATGACTCTTAGAACTAACAAGGCCTTGCCTATTTAATAAAGTACCATCAAAATCCATTCCAATTAGTTTGTACATTTTCTTCACCACTCTTTTAAACTTAAAATAATTATACCAGAGATTTAGAGAATATTGCTAAAAAAATATTCTAAGTTTAAAAAAGTAGATTTCCAAATCTAATTAACAACCGATTCCACATTTTTCAGGTTCATCTTCTAAACATTCTAAGACGCATTTTAATTTATCATACATATCTTTCTTCATAGAATCCGTTAGTTCCATATAACCATCAGTTTGTTCATCAGATATACCTGTATCTAGTTTTTGCGGCTTACCATCGATAACACTTACGACATTTGGAGCATAAATTCTTTTTTCTTTAGTATCAACTTCTTTGCCTTTACTATCAGTTAAAGAATAATCCTCTAAAACATTATCCATTAGTTCCAATAATTTATAGTAATCATCGCTACCTTTTTTACTAGTAACTACTTCCCCGTCTTCATTAACTTCTAAAGTATCTCTGATATCATGAATATCTACGTAGTAAATTTTATTAATATCTAAGTCATCTAAAACTTCAACTAAAGTTGGTAGAACACTCCGGCACCAAGGACAAGTATTATAGCCAAAATATACCGCAAAAGTCTCTCCGGCTTCTAAAAGCTCCACTATATCTTTAGCCTCTTTATAAACAAAAGGATTATCTTCTGGGATTTCAATATTTCTAATATCTTTACCACTAGATGTTTTGGTTCCATTAACACTTTCATATTCTTTTTTAAATTTTTGGGCATCAGTTTCTTCTTTTTTACCGCAACCTGTAAATAAAAATAAACTTAAAACAATACTTAATAAAACAAATAATTTCTTTTTCATTTTTTATCACTCCTATTTCTTTTTCGTTTCTAATTTAACAAGTTTAGCCATTATTTTCTTATTTGAGAAATAAATATAACTAATAATAATTACGGTGCTTACTGAAGTAAATAATAAACTCCACCAAATTGAAGATGAATTAGATGTAACTTCTTTGGTGCCTTTACTCATTTCTTCTAAAACATCATATCTTGTCTTCTTGTTGTATTCATCTTTAATGGCTTTTTTAATATCTTCATCATAACCAGCGTAATAACCCCCAAAAACTTGATCACCAATAACAATATAAGGAACTCCCTCATTAGCCACACCGGTAAAATCAGCCACCTTATTTAATAACTCTTTATTATCCGCATTATTCCAAGTTTCATAAGATACTAATTTAAAATATTTTCCATATTCCGGAACAATACTATTTAAGAAAGTTAAAAATTTCATACAAACTGTACAACCTTTACCTCTAAATAAATAGATAGTAATTTGATCATCAGTTTCCTTATAGTCTTTTAAATCATATTCAATGCCTTCATCTTTCAGAGAATTTTCTAAATTCATCGTTTTATACTTAGATGCCGCATCCACCCACATTGGCATTAAGAATAAACAAAAGATACCCAGCAGAACAATAATTGTCACAATAACTGATAATAACCGATTACTTTTTTTGCTTTTTTCCATACTTTTTCCTCCAATATCAGTATCTGCTTTTTCCTTAAAATTAGCAAGAAAATCAAGGTTGAAAAAAATTCAACCTTAAGTTGAATTTAATTTTTACAGCCATTTTCTATAATCAAAGGGATTTTATAAAAGACAGTTTGATGAGATTCGTTAATAGCTTCAATTTCTAAATGGAAAGTATCATTTTCATATATTTTACAATTATCCGAATGATGATTAACATTGAAATTAACCTGACTTAAAAAATCTTTTAAACTAATTTTCCCATCTGTATGATTATAACTACTAATTACTTCTTTAGTATTACCTACACTTTCATAAAGGAGACACTTTATTTCCACATATTCATTAGTGCTATCTTCACCTTCATATGTAATATTCGAAATATAAATAGTGGTTTTATTTTCATTATAAGCAATGCTACCATACAAACTAAAATTATTCACATTAGTCGAAATAGTTTTAAATTCAAAATCATTGTGAGGAAAAAGAAAATGAATAAGTAAAAAAGAAACTATCAATATTAAAATAATTAAGGAAATTATTAATTTTAAATTAATTTTTTTGGTATTTTTAGATGGTAAGTCTAATCCAAAAAGTTCCATAAAATCTAAATTAAATTTATCACAAATTAAATAAAGAGTTTCTATGTCAGGCATATTTTTGCCCATCTCCCATTTACTAACGGCTTGGGGAGAAACATAAAAAAACTGAGCAAATTCTGCTTGCGTTAAATTATGACTGACTCTTATATCTTTAATTTTTTTTCCTAATTCTTCTAAATTCATAATACTTCCTGGCTAATATTATAGCACAACCGCAAAATATTTAAACATTTTTATTTTAAAATAACTTTAATATTGCCTTTTTCTAAATCTTTTAAAGCCACAGTATGGCCAATTTTAGTATAGCTATAGAAGGGGTAAAGTTTTGATAAAACTAAACTAAACAATAGACGAATACCCTTTTTCCTAATACCTCTAGTGATGATGGCGATGCGTTGCCAATTCTTTTACTTCACAATTTTTTTCGGCACATTCATCATCTTTTTCTTCCATTTCAATAGTTACATGACTAATATTATTTTCAGACATAAGTTTTTTAATCTCTTGCTTTACCTCTTTAAAATATTTCATATCACTAACGACATGCATGGTGGCATAAACACTTTCGCCATCCATACTCCATAAATGCACATGATGGACTTCTAAAACATGAGAAACTTTTTTAACTAAAGATATAATCTTTTTTACATCATAACCTCTAGGAGTTTTTTCTAAAAATAAATCTAAAGCCTCTTTTAAATTTTTAAAAGCATGAACTAAAAGGAATATGGCTACTCCTAGGCTCATCAAAGAATCAATAGCATAAAATTTAGTTAAACGAATAACTAGAGAACCCACTAAAACCACTAACCAACCTAAAACATCTTCCATCATATGGAGATTAACTGCTTTTTTATTAACATTATCCCCATCTTTCGTTACATAAGCCGCTAAAAAGTTAATAATAAAGCCAATAATTGCTAAAATAAGCATGCCATTATAATTAACCCGAACAGGATTAATTAATCTTTTTATAGAACTTACAATAACAATTAGAGAGCCACAAATTAAAATAATCGTCGTAATTAAAGCCCCTAAAACGGAATATCTTCGGTAGCCATAAGTATAGATATCATTTGCTTTCCGCTCACTTTTTTTCTCTAAAAAATATGATATCCCGATACTTAAAGCATCCCCGGCATCATGTAGGGCATCACTCATAATCGAAACACTTTTAGAAAAGAAACCGCCGATTAATTCAAAAATAGCAAAGAAAAAATTAAGGAGAAAAGCCACTAAAATACTAGTTTTATTATTCATTTGCTTCACCTACTCACACATATCTTTACTTATATCGGCTTCTAAAGAACCGAGATAAATATTTTTATTTTTAGCATTATCACAAACTAAAATTTTAAGGCCTTCATTAGAAAAGCCTGATTCTCCTTCATCAATATAAATTTTAGCTTTAAAGTATTCTTGAACTTCCCCATTATCATTTAAAATATTAATAATTTCTTCCATAATATTTTCATCATCTTTTAAAACTTCTTTTAAAGATCTAACTTCTTTATAATCATTTATCTTAATATCTTTTAAACAATTAGTATAAATAATTCGCCCATCTTTTAATTCATAATACTTATTATCTTTCGTACAGCTTTCTTTTGTAGTTTCAATTTTATAAGCAAAGTCCTCACCAGGTAGTGTTTTATCCACTTTCCCAAAATACTTAAAAATAACAATTATCCCAATAACTATAATCAAAATAATAATTATAATAGTTAACCATTTATTTAACTTATCTTTCACTACTATCACCTAATAATATTATATCACTAACTTAATAATAAAAATATTTAATTTTAAAAGTTGTTCCTTTATTAACAATAGACTCGCAAGTAATCTTCCCCTTATCTTTTTCAATAATAGATTTAGCTAGAGCTAGTCCAATCCCAATACTATCAGAACTAGCATTTTTCCCTTTATAAAATCTTTCAAAAAGATGTTTTAAGTCTTTACTATCCATTCCTTTACCATAATCTTTAATATCTATTTCTAAATAAAGATTATTTTTAAAAACTTTAATATCGATAATTCCTTTCGAATGAGAATATTCCAAAGCATTTTTTAAAATATTAGTTAAAGCTTCAATTTGCCACTTTTTATCACAAATTATTTTTTCTTCGTTCCTTTCCTGATAATTAATTTTAACATTTTTTAAATCGCTTAAACTGTTAACATTCAATATGGCTTCTTTAATAAGATCATCTACTCTTACTTCTTCATCATAAAAAGTAATTGCATTAGCTTCAAATTTAGAAAGTTTTAATAAACTATTAATTAAAAAATTTAAATTCGTAATTTCTCTTTTAATTTTATTTAAAAATTGCTCTCTAACATCTTCTTCCATATCAGGATTGGAAATTAAATTATCGAGCATAATACAAATAGATGTCAAAGGAGTTTTTAATTGATGAGAAATATCTTCTAAATAATCTTTTAATTTAATTTTATCATTTAAAGAAGTTTCGGTTAAACTTCTTAGTCTAATAGTAGTCTTAGCTACTTCATCTTTTAATAAAGATAATTCATCTTCTTTAGCCTCTTTAAAATTAATTTGATAATTGCCATGATTAATCTTTTCTAACTTCTTAATAATCGATTCAATGCTTTTGCTATTTCTTCTTTTATAAAAGATAAAGATTATTAAAATTAAAAAACTAAAAACCATAATATCGGCAAGTTTAAAGAGAAAAAATTTTTCTTTTAAAGTATCATTTTCTAAAATAATATTGTCACTTAAATCATAACCATACTTGGCTAAATAATTAGGATAATCTTCTTTAACTTTTAAAGAAGAAATAATTTCACTTTCTGATACATTAGGATATTTTTCTTTAATTAAAGCGATAAGCATATTTAAATTATTATTAACATTTTCATTATACTTTTGATACTCTAATTTATTAAGATAAATAATACTTCCTAAAAATATGCCAAGTATGATCAAAAGCCCTAGTAAATATTTTTTAAAATAATTATTCTTCTTCATCGACTCTATAACCTATTCCTTTAACTGTTTTAATAATATCTGTTTCTAATTTTTCTCTTATTCTACTAATATAAACGGTAATGGTATGTAAAGAAACATCATTTCCTGTCCATTCCCATAAGTGATCCGCAATGTCTTCTCTTCTCACAACTTTATTAAGATTTAAAAATAACAAATGCAAAATTTTTAATTCTAAAGGGGAAATTACTAAAGGTTCATCACCTTTTAAAACTACCATTTTATCTAAATCAAATTGGATATCTTTAATTTTGATTATGGCCGATTTTTTATTCCGTAAAACAATTTTATTAATTCTCGCTAATAACTCTTTCGTAAAAAAGGGTTTAGTTAAGTAGTCTTCGGCTCCTAAGTTTAGGGCTTTCACTATCTCTTCTTCCCCATCACGAGCCGTTAAAAAAATGGTCGGAATATGATATTTTACTAAATAATGTTCAAAAAAACTTAAACCATTTCCATCGGGAAGCGTAATATCTAAAATAATTATATGAGGACGATTATTTTCTAAATATTCTAAAGAGGATTGAATAGTTTGACAAGTTAAAACATTGTAACCTTCTTTTTTTAAAGAATATTCTAAACCATCTAAAATATTTTGGTTATCTTCAATAAGTAAAATGTTCATAAAGCCTCCTTCTTAATTATACCATAAGGAAAAGGGAAAGTTTATTTTCCCTTAAATATTTTCATTTCTAATCGTTTCAATCACATTTTGGCGACTTATCTTTTTAAGTGAGTATTTCATAATAACAAAAATGAGAATAAAGACAACAATGGTAGTAATCAAAATAGCCCCAAAAGGTATTTCAAAACGCATAATTAAATTACTCTTGGCAAGATAATAATAAATTAAGTAAGATAACGCTAGACCAATCGGAATTCCAATCAGTAAAGATTTAGTGCCATAAAAGATACTTTCCAAGCGAATCATGCGATTAAATTCGGGAGTAGTCATACCAATACTTTTTAAAATTGCAAATTCTCTTTTCCGCAAATTCATGTTCGTGGTAATGGTATTAAAGATATTTGTAATTCCAATTAAGGCAATAACCGTAATGAAACCATATAAGAAGATAGCTACTAAAGTAAAGAAATAATTCATTTGTTTTAAGTTTGCATCAATATTATTGATATGAATATCATAATCTTTAAACATATCTTCTAATTGTTTCTGTACTTCGTTAGCATTTTTACTTTTTATATAAACAAAAGCTGTATCATTTTCGGTAGTCATATCTTCATGGTATTTTTTATTACCGATTAAATAAACAGAATAATTTAAATCGGAAATAAACATCGGTTTAACATCAGTTAATGCCCCAACTATTAATGAACGTTCACCTTCATCTCCAATCGTAATATTTCCTTTAAGAATATCATTTTTCTTAAAATTATATTTTATTATCTCATGATATTTATCATCTTGATTATTATAGATAAAGTATTTATTTAAGTAAATAAACTTATCTTTATTATCTTCATAATTAACTTTTAACTCTTTTAAATAATTGCGATAATACTCATCATTAACCATAATGACAGGAATATATTCTACAACCGTTCCATCTTCTTCAATTACCGAAGAGGCATTATTAATTTTTTGATATTCTTTGGTGTAATATTTAGAAGGATTTTCCAATTTTAAATAGAAATCCCGGTATTCCGCTACCTCTTCAATTAAAGGTAAATCATTAATGGATGCAATTTTACCTTTTAATTCTTCATCCATTCGATTATTAAAATAAGCACTTAAACTATAATTGTAAGTTCCATATTCTAATTTAACAAACTTAAACGCATAATTAATAAATGTTGAAAGGGCAATAAAGACAGCCGAACAAACCACAATACTAATTACAGTTGTCCGATATTTCTTTTTACTTCTTTTTAAATTCTTATAAGAAATTTCGCCACCAATACCAAAGATTCGGGAAATAAATGCCGGAATCTTTAAATTTTTGGATTTAATACTTACTTCCCCACTATTGCGAATCGCTTTAATTGGAGATACTTTACTTGCCTTTTTAGCACTTCTTCTGGCTGAAAGCAAGATGGTTACGAGTCCTAAAAGAGCGGAAAATAAAATTCCTATTAAAGAGAAAGCAAAATGTAAATTTAAACCTTCTTGAAAAGCCGCTTCTAAAAGATAGTTACTAATGAATATTAAAATATATGATGCTAATAGGCCACTTAATATTCCTAAAGGTATCCCAATTAAGGAAAGAATAAGGGCCTCTAAGTAAACACTCATTTTTATCTGCCTTTTAGTAGCCCCAACACTTCTAAGCATACCATAATCTCTAACTCTTTCGGTAACCGAAATATCAAAACTATTTTTAATACAGAATATGGAAGTAAAAATAATGATGATAATGACTACAATGGCCACATATAATAAAACCTTAATGGCCGTATCTCCTGTTATACCAGTTTCTAGAGTTATTAAATAATTATTATAATTAAATTCATATTTAGCGTCCTTTAAAACTTCGAAATACTCCTCTAGTTTTTCTTCACTTAAACGATTAGGAGAAAAATATAAATCTTTAATAACTTTTTCATCGCCTTCAATTAATTGGGCAACTCCTTTACTAGGATTTTTTAAAGCACTCTTAGTAAAACGCACATAAACATCATTAACTGACGTTGCCACCTTAGTATCTAAATGCGTAATAAAGGTATAACCAGGTGCTGAATAGTCTTCAATAATCCCGGATGGTCTACTAGCAATTCCCACAATTTTAAATCTATAGTGTTTTGTTTCCACAATTTCTTCAGGCGTTTCTCCATCATAAGGATTATTTTGGGTAAGAGCATCCCCTTCACTATTAACTCTTTTGCCGACATCTAAAGTAATAAAATCGCCAACTTCTAAAGTGACTCTCCCATTAGTTTCTAGGTGACTTGGAATTACGACTTCTTCCGAGTTTTCCGGAAGCCTTCCTTTAATTAAATTCACTCCTAAATTATTTAAAGCTTTATCATCATAAGCCTTTAAATAAATATAAGGTTTATTTTCATTTTTAATACCCTCTAATTTAGCATAACCAAGATTGTTAGTTAAATAATAGCTTTCAATATTTTTATTTAATCGGAAGGTATCAACATCACTATCTAAAACATTATAAAAAGCAAAATGATAATTACCATCTTTTTTACTTTCAAAGTCAATCATACTTTCTCTAGCGGAGAAAAACATACTCGTAACGGCGGAAAGCAAAGCAACTGATAAGATAATGCCCATAATGGTGACAATCGTTCTTTTTTTATTTAAAAGTAAATTAGTGGTTGTTAATTTGCGAAAAAGATGCATTTTAATCCTCCACTATTTTGCCATCTTGAATTTTAATAATTCGATCAGCATTCTTCGCTATTTCTAAATTATGGGTTATCATTACTATCGTTTGTTTATAATCTTTATTACTTCTTTTTAAAAGTTCTACAATTTCTTCACTATTTTTGGTGTCGAGATTTCCTGTTGGTTCATCGGCTAGAATAATGGTTGGACTTGTAATAAGAGCTCTACCAATAGAGGTTCTTTGTTGTTCTCCACCGGATAATTCATTGGGTAAATGTCTTCTTCTTTTGGAAAGACCTAATAAAGATAAAATATTATCTAAATGTTCTTTCGATACTTTCCGATTATCTAAATCCATCGGCAAAGTAATATTTTCTTCCACATTTAAAATCGGAATTAAATTATAGAATTGATAAATTAATCCTACTTGTCTTCTTCTAAAAATAGCTAATTTATCATCGCTATAGGAATAAATATCTTCCCCATCAATATAAACTTTCCCACTAGTGGGCTTATCAACACCTCCAATTAAGTGTAAAAGAGTGGATTTGCCACTACCACTGGCTCCGACAATAGCCACAAATTCGCCCTTGTTAACCCTAAAAGATACATTGTCTAAGGCTACTACCTGGGCATCGCCTTTGCCATATATTTTGGTTAAATTCTCAACCTTTAAAATTTCCATAATTCACCTCACACTTTAATTATATTATATCCAGTGTTACAAGTAAGTTAGAAATCTTTTTTTAGATATATTTTTCTTGATATAAAATAAGAAGCCCCAATAATCAAAATAATAAACACAATAAAGAAATAAATTAAATAATTGCCAAAGTTATTTAAAAAAGTTCCCACACTGCTTAAATCAAAGAAATTAAGTAAAAATCCTCCTCCAATAGCGATACCAAAGACTAAAACAAAAATAATTAATCTGCCTTTTTCAATACCATATTTAAAGATTAAAGGATACATTAAAGCCACCACTAAAAGAGTACCTATAATAGAGCCAAACATTAAACCTAAATTCTCTCCAATATTTAAGCTACCTTTACTAATAAAAGACATTAGACAAGATAAGATAAACACTAATAAAGATGTACTTAAAACTAATAATAAACTCATAATATATTTCGCTTTAACAACATTCTCTCTTCCTTTAGGTAAAGTAATGGCATAAGCATCCCATTTGTTATATTCATCATAACTAAATGTTGATAAGCCCATCATCACACTCATAAAAGGAGGCAAAAAAGTTAAACTATTATCCCCATTTAAAGCCATAATAATATCAATAATTAAAATAACTCCTAAAATTGTCAAATTATTTTTAGTTGATAATAAATCCTTTATAATTAATCCCTTCATTTTTCTTCACCTTTAATCATTAATACCATTAATTCATCTAAAGTTATTTTATCAATAACCATTCCCTTATATTTTTTCTTTAAAGCATTTTTATTTTTAATTAAAACTTCATAATTGTATTTATTATTTTGATATTTCAAAATATCACTCTTATCTAATTTCTTAAACTCTTCAATACTACATTTTAAAATACCATAACTATCCATAATATTAGAACCTAAATCATCTAAAACTATTTGGCCTTGATCAATAAAGACAATGCGGTCTGCGACATTTTCTAAATCACTCGTAATATGCGTAGATAAAATTATCGTATGATCCTCACTTTGCATAAAGTTTAAAAAGATATCTAACACTTCTTTTCTTACAACGGGATCTAAACCACTTGTTGGCTCATCTAAAATTAATAATTTCGGATGATGAGCAATTGAGGTAATTATTTCTAATTTCTTTTTCATTCCTTTAGAAAAAGTTTTAATAGTTTTATCTTTAGGAAGATTAAATTCTTCCAAATATTTAAAATATAATTCTTTGTCCCAATTAGCATAAATATTTTTCATGATTAAATTAATATCTAAAGGAGTTAAGATTTCCGGAAAAAACATATCGTCTAAAACAACACCAATATCTTTTTTATTGACTTCTTCCCCTTCTAAATAATCGCGGTTAAATAATTTAATCTTCCCCTTATCAGGTTTAATAATATTTAAAAGGAGTTTAATTAATGTGGTTTTACCAGCTCCATTTTCGCCAATTAAACCAATTATTTCGCCTTTAGGAATATTTAGATTAATAGGTCCTAAAGAAAATTTATCATAATTTTTACTTAAATCTTTAATTTCAATTATATTCATATTCACTCTCCATAAAATATATCTAATAAACTCTTAAATTCTTTTTTTGAAATATTATTTTTCTTCGCTATATTAACTGCTTCCATTAAATGCTTCTCTAATTCTTTCTGAGCAGTTTCTTTAATTAATTCTTTATTTTTCGGTGCAATAAAAGTTCCTTTCCCTTGAACCTGAATAATATAGCCTTCATCTTCTAATTCATCATACGTTTTTTTAATCGTCATAATACTTATCTTTATTTCTTCTGCTAAACTTCTAATGGAAGGAAGAGAATCATTTTCTTCTAAATTGCCCTCTAATATTTCTTCAATAATGGCTTTTTTAATTTGCTCATAAATCGGAACCATACTACTATTACTAATAATTATTTTCATATCTACCTCATATATAACACTATATAACACTATATATCACTTGTCAATATATAATGTTTAAAAAAAATATTCTACCATATATTCAAAGGTAATTACTCCTTAAATATACAAGTAGAATATATGTATAGCCTTCAGCTTAGAAGTGAAAGCTTTTAGAATTGGGGTAAATATTATTATCTTCATTATTTATTATTTTTTTTCATTAATAATTATCATTTATTCATAACTCAAAATTATTTTGCAACTTGTGTAATAAAAAAACGCCTAATTCAGCAATTAACTACCCCAACTTAAATTCGGCAACATCCAACACAGAAATATTTGAATGTTCCTTTTTTATTGTATTCAAGTTTCCTTGAACAATAATATTATAGCATGTAATGATTTTTTCTGCCAAAAAAAGATACTCTATTTCTAAAGTATCTTCTCTATACTAATTTGTAAATAATTGTTTTACAATTACCACAAGTTCTGTGGAAAGGTTTGTGAGAATGAACTTTAGGGTGTTTGCGAGTCCCTAAAATTTATTTAAACAATTTATTTACCAATTTAGTAACTTAATTAGTTGTTTTCTTTTCTTTTTGTAGAAAAGCTAACTGTTAAGGCACTTACTAGACCTAATCCAGCATAAACTAAGATATTATCATTAGTTTTTGGTACATCTGGCACATTAGGGTTTGTGTCTTCTGGAGTTGTTCCTGGAGTGTTTGCTTCGTCTCCAGTACTTCCTTGTTGATCTTCAGGTTTTTTATCTGGTGCTTGAGCGCCATTACCTACTACCACGTTTCCATTTTCATCAGTTGTGAATTCAGCGCTAGCTAATGCTTTAACAAAATCATCATCTGAATATTTTTCAGAACCTAATCTTATATCATTACCAATTAATCCGCCAATGAATTCTCCACCTGAAATCATATTTTTATGTTGATCAAGGAAATTTTTATCTAAGTCTTCAATATGCATAACTGGTAAATATTTGCCGTTATTTCCTTTTCCACTTGTAAATTTGCCTCCTGAAACAGCTAATTTAGTATCTTCGGTTACTCCCTTGATATAAACAGCATATTCATTAGCCTTTTTAGCAGTAAATTCTCCACCTGAAATTGCTACATCAACATATTTTGGTCCATTATAAGTAGTACCGTCATCATTTTGCATTGCAAGCACTGCAATTGCATGGTTAGATTCACCATCGTGAACTCCTTTTTGATGTTGTGCATCAGTAGCTGTATAAGTACCACCAGTAATACTAACTTTACCACTTCTAACAGTAACAGCTTGAGCACCTTTTACAGTACCATTAATAGTCCAAATACCATATCCTGATGCGTATAAAGCTGTTGCTTGATTTGATGTATATGTACCAGCATTTACATTAATTACTGGTGCATTTTTATCATATGCAATAAATCCGTTAACCTTTATTACATAGCCTTCAGTAGTCCAAGTACCATCCATATCAATTGTTGTATTCTTAGCTGTAGAAATTCTACTTGAAACCGGGCCATTAACTCCTAAAACTAAACCATATCCAGTAGAAGTAACAGTAACATCCTTTCCAAAAGATACAGCAGTTGTAAGATCTGTATTATCATTTCCTGCAACTAATACAACAGCTGAATTATCATCATCCGTGGTACCATTGCCTTTTAATTCAACTGAACCTTCTACCTTTAAAGTAGATCCAGCCTCAACTTTAATTAATGGAACACCTGCACCAGCAACATTTTTAATAATTCCGCTAGTTCCTGTTATAGTAACATTAGCATCTGATTTTATTATAATGCTGTGTCCATTGGCAACAGTAATAGTTTTACCATTTAAATCAAGAGTGATATCTTTATCAATATCTCTATCTACTGATAAACTTGATGCCTTTAATACTTTGACTGTATCACCTTTTTGAGCATGATCTAAAGCATCTGTTAAAGAAGTTTCACATACATCATTTAGATAAGCTTCACCCATACATTCAACTTCAGCTCTAACACCCATAGTCATTACTAACATACTTAGTAATGCGATTGCAAACATTTTTAAACTTTTCATCTTTTTTCCTCTTTCCTTTCTATGCGTTAATTATACCCCCCCCCGTATTCGATTTGTCAATACTTATTTTTGCTAATTTTTGACAAATCATTATTTTTTACAAAAAAGATATAATTTCTTTATATTATATTTATTATTTTATATTTTGATTACAATTTAAAAAATTATATACTATTATCGTGTAAATAAGGATCATTCTAAAATAAAAAGAGAAAATTCACTTAGTAACTTTCTCAATTTATTATAATCCTACTCCTATTTCTAGTTGTAATTTTATTACTTCTGAAATAAAAAAATTTGTATTCAAGTTTCCTTGAACAATAATATTATAGCATGTAATTACTTTTTCTGCCAAAAAAAGATACCTTATTTCTAAAGTATCTTCTCTATACTAATTTGTAAATAATTGTTTTACAATTACCACAAGTTTTGTGGAAAGGTTTGTGAGAATGAACTTTAGGGTGTTTGCGAGTCCCTAAAATTTATTTAAACAATTTATTTACCAATTTAGTAGCTTAATTAATTGTTTTCTTTTCTTTTTGCAGAAAAGCTAACTGTTAAGGCACTTACTAGACCTAAACCAGCATAAACAAGAATGTTATCATTTGTTTTTGCAGGTTCGTCTGGTAAACGACCTGTTGTTCCGTCTGCTGGAGTGTTTGCGTCTCCAGTATTTCCTTGATCTTCAGGTTTTGTTTGATCTTCTGGTTTTTGTTCATCAGCAGGGGTGTTAGTATTAACATCACCTTTAACTAATTCAGCAGTAAATTCTTCATCAGTATATTTTACGCCATCTACAGTAATTTCACCAACTACACCGCCAGTGAATGTTCCACCAGTAATCATATCTTTATGATTTTCAAACATAAGTTGAGCACTAGCATTATTAACATACATAGCTGGTAATTGAGTTCCTTTAACTGAATCTTTACCACTTGTAAATGTACCACCACTGATAGCTAATTTAGATCCTTCAACTATTTTTCCGACATATATTGCATACGCATCTTCAGTATTAGCAGTAAATGTACCACCTGAAACAATTAAATTCATATATTCTGGATGATATGTAGAACTATCTTTCTTTTCGTCTCCTAAGATAGCAATAGCATGATTACCTTCGCCATCGTGAACACCTTCACCGTTTTTTGTATTAGTAGCTGTATAACTTCCTCCACTAATATCTACCTTACCACTTCTAACTGCAACAGCTTGAGAGCCTTTTACAGTCCCACCATCAATATCCCATTCAGCATATCCTGATGCATATAATGCAGTTGCTTTATTTGAAGTATATGTACCTTCAGCTATAGTAATCTTCACAGGATTAGAACTTTTAGTAATATATCCATTAACTTTTACAACATAAGCATCTGTAGTCCAGGTACCATTCATTGTAATATCAATATTTTGAGCCGTTGTAGTAGATCCATCACCAACAACTAAACCATGTAATTTTGAAGTAGCGACAACACCTTTTTCAAAATATACAGTAGTATTGTTAGTATTGATGTTTTTTACTCTTACAACAGCAGAGTCAATTTCAGTAGCATTATTGACTAAATTAACTGAATCTTCTACCTTTAATGTAGCTCCAGAATTTACAGTAATCAATGATGTTTTAACTGCTGCAACATTTTCAACTGTACCAGTTCCTTTCAAAGTAAGTTTTGCACCATTTACTATAATTCCAGCACCATTAGTAGTAGTAAATTTAAGGCTCTTGCCGTTTAAATCAATAGTAATATTTTGACTAATTTCAATGGAACTGCTTTCTTCAGCATCAGCTTCTAGTTTAATTGTATCGCCAATTCCTGCTCCTCTAATAGCTGTAGATAAATCTGCATAACAAGTAAGTTTACCATCAACTAGTCTCGAATACTCATCGTTACTATCTGTACATGATGCAGCATGTACACCTGTTGCCATTACAGCAAATGCCATAACAGCGATTGCAAACATTTTTAAACTTTTCATCTTTTTTCCTCTTTCCTTTCTATGCGTTAATTATACCCCCCCCCGTATTCAATTTGTCAATACTTATTTTTGCTAATTTTTGACAAATCACTGTTTTTTACAAAAAAGATATAATTTCTTTATATTATATTTATTATTTTATATTTTGATTACAATTTAAAATCATCATTAATTAAATACATATTTTCCAAATATTTTCATATATTAAATAATGCAGCTTTTCTTAAAAACAGACAATTTATTAAAATTTTAGCCGCTTCGGGAGAAAATATCTCCCAAATATTTACTTTTTCGCTAAAAAATGCTAATATAAGTACAAAAAGGAGATGAAATACATATGTTAATTCAATTTAAATTTAAAAATCATAAATGTTTTTATGACGAAACTTTTTTAGACTTATTAGCCACTCAAGAAAAAAGGCATTTGGAATCGACAATTAATGTCAATGGTTATAATATCTTACCAGTAATTGCTATTCATGGAGCTAATGCTTCTGGAAAAAGTAGTGCCTTAGAGGCTTTAGATTTCATGTTTGAACTTATCAAGTATTCAAATAAAACTGATATTAAAAATAATTTACCAGCAAATCCCTTTTTATTTAGTCAAAAAAGTGCTGATGAAAATAGCGAATATGAAATCTCAATTTGCTTAGGTGATTATGAATATCGTTACGGATTCTCATTAAATAAACAACAAATTGATGAAGAATGGTTATATGTTAAAAAATTTGCTATTAATACTAAAGCTTCCCAAAAAACTATTTTTGAAAGATCAAATAATAAAGTTACCTTTGGCAAAAATTATGCTAAATATGAAAAAACTTGGAATTTATTTGGAAAAGATATTATTATAAATACTAATAAACTATTAGTTTTAAGTAATTTAGCCATTAAAGAAGAAACTGGTATTTTAAGAGATATTTATGATTATATTTGTAAATTTGATTTTAAACTAGCTAGCGAATTTCAAAAAGCCAGTATTGATATCTTAACCCAAGACGATTCAATATTTCAAAAATTTCAAAATATTATTAATGAATTTGATCCTTGTTTACTAGGAATTGAAATTGTTCCCGTAGAAACAGAAGAGGGAGAAAAATATATTATTAGTGGTATTCATAAAAATATTGATAATTCTAAATTACCAATTTCAATCCCTATTCATAAAGAATCTGATGGTACTATTCGTCTTTTTGGTATTATACCAAGAATTTTAAAAAATTTAGAAAATGGGGGATTATTATGTATTGACGAAATAGATATAAAATTACACCCTTTATTATTTAAAAAAATTGTAAGTATGTATATGGATAAAACAATTAATAAAAATAATGCCCAGTTAATTTATACTTCCCATTCAACATTTTTATTTAATAGTAATACTTTACGAAGAGATCAATTATATCTTGTCGAAAAAGATAACACTGGGAAATCCAAGTTATACTCTTTGTCAGAATTTAGAGATTTACGAGCTGATGCCGATTATGAAAAAAAATATTTAACTGGTCAGTTCGGAGCCATTCCATATGAGAAATAGGTAAAAATATGGGAAGTGACAATTTATATAAAAGACGTACTACCGAAAGGCGTCAAAGACAAGAAAATATAAAAAAGAACGCTCTAGTAATTGGTTAATAGTATGTGAGGGAAAGAAAACAGAACCAAACTATTTTACAAACGCTATTGAAGAAATTAATAAAAATATTGATAGTAAATATAAATTTAAAGTCAAAATTGTTGGTAAAGGAATGAATACCAAATCTTTAGTTAAAGCGGCAGATTTACAAATTGAAATTGATAAATATTCTTATAATGAAATACCATATGGAAAAATATTTGTTGTATTTGATAAAGATAGCTTTGATGCTGATGATTTTGATGAAGCAATAAAAATGTGTGAAAATAATGGGTATATTCCACTATGGTCTAACCAAGCAATTGAATTTTGGTTTTTATTACATTTTAATTATATATTTTCTAAAATGAATAGAACAGAATATGCTAAAAAAATTAATGAATATTTTAAAAAGAAAGGGCTTAATTATAAATATAAGAAAAATGACAAAGAAATATACAATTTACTTTGTAAATATGGTTCATTAGAAAAAGCCAAAACAAATGCTAAAAAAATTATGAAGGAGTTTCAAGGAGAAAAACCATCATTATCAGAAAGTTGTACAAATGTATATAAATTCTTTGATGAAATTGATAGTCGATTAAAAGAATTAAAATAATTATATATGATTAAACAAAAAAGGCACACTCTGCCTTTTTAATTTATACTAATTTTGTAAATAATTGCTTGACAATTAATGCCATAATTTCTTTATGTTATATTGCTTATTTTATTTTTTGACTACATTTTAAAAAAGTTTCATAATGTCCGCATATTTTTGTTGACTTCAAAAACGTTAGTTTGCTATACTCTTATTAGGAACATTTGAATAGTTGGGTGCTTGCTGAATTTCGCAAGAAAGGAGGCGATCTTTATGAACAAGAAGGATTTGTTAATCTTATCTCAAGTAGTAATTATCTTCCTTTTATTATTTTTACTATTTGTAGTATTAATATAAATTGAAAAGAACCTAACTCATCATCTATGATTTAGGTTCAACCAAAATAAATTCTGCAACACTCAACACTAGAATATTTGAATGTTCCTTTTTTATTGTATTCAAGTTTCCTTGACATATTCATTATAACATATAATTAATTTAATGACAAATTATTCTATATAAAACTCCCATAAATTCTTAATTTGACCTTTAAGACGACTATAATCCCAAAGAATATTACTTCTTATTTTACTATTAGGATCATTTACCTTTATTTTTCCATCTTGAACACTCACTAACACAATGTAATGGCCATTGATTGTAAAATCTCCTTTCCGCATACTACAAATAATAGGATGTCCATTATTTAAAGCATTTTTAATACTTGCCTCATCTAAAGGAAGTTCTTTGGATTTAAGACCAAAATGATTCGCACCTTTCCGCATTAAATCCCATGTTGTTCCACTACTTTCTAAATAATAACCATTTTCATAAGCGTATTTACTAACTTCATAAGGCGTATAATCACCGTTACCAGTTAAACCCGCAATTACCATAGCTAGTGATGTTGGACCACAACCACTAATAGCAACATTACTACTGCCATATTTGCCATAACCCCATCTTTCATCCCATTGGAGTAACAACGGTATTTCTCCTTTTGTTACACTACCAATATTATCACTATAAACTTTGTCTTTCTTTTCTTGATAATTTAAGACAAAATCAGTAAGTTCAATATTTCTGGATAAATCCTCTAATAATACTTCTGGATAGGTATTATAATTATCAATAATATCATTAATTCTTTTATCAATTTTACTGAAATTTTTTAATCTTTCCCTAATTGTTCCCTTTTCATACTTAAGCATCGAAACATCTTCATATGTTTGATATTTACTATAATCAATATTATCTTTATTTTCTTCATGATTATCATTATCAATAATTACAGTATCAAGGGTTAACATTTTAAAATAATGATAATAAAAGAAAATTATGCCTCCGATTAATCCTAAAATAATTATTAATTTTAATATTTTTTTTCGTTTTTTTCTTCTTTTCATAAAACACCTCATTATAAAACCCATTTTCATTGTAGCAAAACGAGAAAATGGGTTTATTAATAATGTCTTAGAAATTTCTTAAGATTTTCTTAAAGAGGCAATTTTATCGTAAATTTAGTTTCCTCTTCATCACTAGAGGCCGCTATATCGCCATGATGTTTTAAAATAATTTCTTTAGAAATAGCCAGGCCTAAACCAGATCCTCCTAAAGATGTTTTACGGGCTTTATCAACTCGATAAAATTTAGTAAATATTTTAGTTAAATCTTCTTCTTTAATCTTATCTCCTTTATTACTAATAGTTAAGTAAGCATATTTATTATCTATATAAGTAGTTATTAAAATAGATGTATCTTGATAACTATAATTTAAAGCATTTTTAATTAAATTGCCAATAACTCTTGCTAAAAGATTAGAATCAGCTTTTAAAACTATTTTGTCTTTTTTTATAAATTTGATTTCTTTATGTAAACTTAAAGTAAGAGGATAAAAATCATCTATAATTTGTTCAACCATTAAATTAAGATTTATTTCTTCTTTTTGAAGTTTAACCTCATCTAAACTAAATTTAGTGATATCAAATAATTCATTAATCAATTCTTCTAATCTTTCGGATTTACTTAAAGCAATATCTAAATATTTTTTTCTATTTTCTAAAGGTAAGTTATTTTCTTCTTTTAATAAATGTAAATAACCAATTAAACTAGTTAAAGGGGTTTTGATATCATGGGCTAAATAAACAATTAAATCGTTTTTCTTTTTCTCTTCTAAAAAAGCCTTTTCTTTAATTTTATTTAAACTTATCTCAATATCTTTTAATTCATCGGGAAGGCGAATATATTCATTTGGAATTAAAAGTTTACTACTTCCTAAAACAATTGCGTCAATATAAGCAAGGGTTTTTCTTAAATGATAAAAAGATATAATGGCGACTCCAATTAACCAGACAATAACTTCAATAATAACATTATCTTTAATCATTTTTAAAAATTGATAGGTTTTATCGTAAGGTTGCCAGACATAAGATTCACAATAAGTTCTCGCAATAATATAGATAAGAAGAAAGATACAAGTATAAATAGTTGTACTTAAAATTATTTTTTTAACTAATTTTTTTGTTAACGCATTTCCATATTTATTTTTCAATGATATAACCTACTCCCCAAATAGTTTTAATATACTTAGGATCTTTCCCTGTATCATGCATTTTCTCTCTTAAATGTCTTATATGAACCATTATGGTATTATTATCATTCTCATAATATTTCTCTTGCCAAACATGAAAGAATAAATCTTCACATGCTACTACTTCTCCTCTATTTTGACATAAATACCATAAAATTTTAAATTCAATCGGGGTTAAATCTAATTCTGTATTATTTAAAGAACATTTATGAGTTTTATTATTAATAACTAAACCGCGAAAATAAATTTCTTCACTGTTATCTACTTGATATTCTTTATATCTTCTAATATTAGCTTTAACTCTGGCTACTAATTCTAAAGGTTCAAATGGTTTCGTTAAATAATCATCAGCTCCTAAAGAAAGGCCTTTAATTTTATCTAAACTATTAATTTTCGCTGTGACAAAAATAATTGGAAAATTATAATTCTTTCTTATTTCTTGACATAACTGAAAACCATCTAAATCATTCATCATAATATCTAATATTGCTAAATCAATCTTTTTCGTTTTTAAAAATTCTAAAATATTTTTACTTTCATAAAACTTAAAGACTTGGTAACCTTCATTTTGTAAATATATTTCGATTAAATCCGCAATCTCTTTTTCATCATCACATACTAAAATATTCATAACTTCACCTTTTAAATATTATAACATATGCTCCTATTTTTTTGACATAATAATAATTTATGATATACTAATCAAATAAGGAGCATGATTCATGAGTAAAAATGATTGTTTAAACTTAAAACATAACTTAAATATAGCTCAAATATTTTTAAATACTTTTGGACTTGTCTTAGGAGATACAAAAGAGGCTGATGCATTTTCCCAAATAAAAATATTTGATCAAGACAGAAATGAAGTGGGAGAATTATCCTTAACTAATGACAAGGTTATAATATCAGCAAATTATCATAAAAATGTCTTAAATGCAAGTTTTGATATAGCTAAACTGTCTAGTTTTATTGACTTTGAGTGTGAAAGTGCTCCAGCGGCTATGTTTGGTAAATGGTCTAGTAAAGTTGTTTTTCAAGTTCAAAAATCAAATAATATAAATTTATCCGGAGAACTTTTAATGACATGTTCTGCCGATACTGAACTTGGAATATCTTGTCTTTGCCATCCTTTAGTAAATTGTGAAGTTCCTGGTAAAGGTCAAATAATTTTAAAAATATTAAGGGATGGAAGCACATTTAATTTAGAAATTATTGCAAAAGAAAACTATGAAGTAATAGATATAAGGCCTTGGGATTGGTTAAACGGTTTTATTCTTCATGATAAAAAAAGTGGAAAATATGATGAAGAAAAATTTGCTTATCCATATAGAAGATATGCTGGAGTTTTTAATGGTGCCGAAAGCGGAGAAAATAAAAATAAATTACATGTATTCTTAAGCGAGGAAGAGTATGAAAATCAATTAACTTTTAGAAGTGAATTTCCACCAAAAGTTGGAGATGACAATTCTAGAGAAACCTTGCTACAAAAAGGAAGGCTAATGCAAGATTTAGATCCAAATATGTATGAAAAAATCCAAAAATTAAGAGATATATTATTAATTGGGGATATATCTTTATTAGATAATTTATTTAGTGTTTGTTATGATAGTTACACTGATGAAGAATTAAATTCTTTATTAGGTGTTAATAGACAAAAATTAAATTATCAAAATGGTGCAGATAATTTAGTTGATGCTTGCTTTGAAATTGGAACCAAGGAAAGCCTTTCTTCAGAAATTATAACTAGATTATTAAAAAAATAAGAATTACGTTCAATTGTAATTCTTTATTTTTAAGGATTCTAAATAAGTAGAAATATCATTCTTTAACATTTCATTTATAAATTTATCTAAATTAGCGTATGAAATAATATTTTGTCTTTCTTCTCCTCTATAGTGGGCATCTTTTTGACTCGAAGTAATCCGATTCTCTACTTCTTTTTGAAATGGTCCATAACTTATATCATAATTATTAATGAGATATTCATGAACTTGATTATAACTATAATATAAATCTTTTTTAAAATCGTTATATTCAGTTTTAACTATATAATTTTTATCAAAAAAATTATTAAAAAAAATATAATCTGTTAATAGATGAAAGAAATAGCCTTTTTCATAATCATTATCTATTTTAGCTTTAGCTAAATATTCATTTAAACCAATTTTATTTTTTAATATTTCTTTTAAATTATTTTGATTAACCTTTTTAGTATAATGAGACTTTATTCTATCAATTGCTAAATCAGGGGCTAAAGAGCCTTTAATAAACTCTACTTCATCTTTTATATCATTATGAATTTTTAAATATTTCCGAGCAAGAGCAATATGAATATCAAGACTTGGCATAAGCATCTCCTAACTTATTTTTTTATCTTTTTGATTAATGATTCTAATTCTTTTAAAGATTTGTTTATATATTTTCTATTAATACCAATAATAGGAATGTTATAATCTTTAATTTTATCATATAATTTTTGAATAAAAAGTCCTTTTCTTCGTTCGTTACCATGGTTAGTATATATATAATTAACACAACATGATGGCGATTGTTCTATACCTAAAATAGCTATAATCTTATAATTATTATCAATAATTTGCTTTATTTCTTCAAAAACGTTATTTGCCAATTCTTCACAATGCTGATTAAATTCATCAGTATTATACTTTTTTAATCCCATCGGTTCCCGAATCAAACTTTTCTTATAACTACTTTCAGCACAAGGCATTTGGATTATATTTATATCATTAGCCATTAATAAATCTATAAATGGTTTTATAGAACTTTTCCATTCATATTTAACAAGCCCCTTTGCTTGATAAGCTTGAGCAAGCAAACAAAAAGGGACAAAAACAAAATAAGGGCTTCGATTATCTATCATAAATATTTTTCTCCCATATTAACGTTTAAATATCTTTTTATTAACAAATCTATTTTAGGAAATAGAAAGTCTTTATAAACTTTTATTGTAGCATCTAAAATGTCTTTATCTAAAGAATTATTTTTTAATGGCATTCCTAATAAACATTGAGCTTCATTGGCTTTAGGAATTATCCCTCTAATTAATAAATCATTTTTTTCTTGAAAATCATCACTTAGATTCTTAACAGGAAGCAATAAATTTATCTTATATTTTTTAAATAATAAAGTAAATAAATCTAACATTTCATTTTGTTCAATAGCAAACTTTTGACTTATTCTAGCACCATCAACAACATCGGTAATGCCTAATTGCTTACATAAAATTATCGATTGAATGTACATTGATAATCGACAAGATAGGCAATTAAATTGGGAAATAGAAATATTACCAAAATCATTAGCAATAATATTTGCTTTAGTATTGTAAAAATCTTTAATTAATTCTCTAAATATAGCATCAATTTTTTGAATTCCAACAAATTTTACTGTATCATCTCCATATTTTTCTTTTAATCTTTTAATTCCATTTTTAATATTTCTACTTCCTATTTCAAATGAATTATCATAATGAACTAAATATACCTGATAACCTTGCTCTATTAGTAACACCGTACTTAATAATGAATCTTTACCACCAGAATATAATACTAAAGCTTTTTTCAAAAGATTTCACTTCCTTATGTTTTAAATATATAAATATCATACCATAATTTTAAGCATTTTGAAACTCGAACCAAAAGTCCATAGTTAATGACATTAATAACAAAAGAGAAAAGTAAAACTTTCCCTAAGGCTGTTATTTATTATTTATCATTAGTATCATCATATTATAAGCATCTACAATTTTTTTTGACTTAGTCATATAATCAGCTAAATTATTTTATAAATTTTTTTCTATAACTATTATTTATTGTGGCATCAAAGTTATCTGGTAAATATTCATTTGGTATATGTTCATTATATTTAATATCCATAAAGTAATTACAAAATATCATTTCAACATAAATTATTCTCCTATTATCCGTAATTGCATAGACAAATCCTTGGTATGAATCCGATTCCATTGCTAATAATTTGTAATTAGTAAATCCGGTTACCCCATAATAACCAATATAATCTTCTATTCCATATTTATTTAATCTTTCCACTTCATTTTCATATTCATCTTTAGAATAATCTACTACTAAATAAGATAAATATTGATTATCCCAAGCATCTAAATAAACCATTTTAAAATCTTTAACATCTAAGTCCTTAACTGATTTGGGAAATATTTCTTCTGACATTCCCCATTTATCTTTATATTTATTATTGGCCTTAACTCCTATAACTTCCTGATATTTATTTAGATCCGTTATTGCTTCTTCTCTATTTAGTCCTCCCCTAAATATAAAGATACAAATAAAAGCCACGATTAAAATTATAGCTAAAATTACTATATATTTAAACATATTTTTTGATTTTTTCATATTTAATCTCCAATCGATTAAACAACATAATTGTAATTTATTATTTATTAGTTAATTTATAAATAATTGTTCCTATTACTAAACCAAGTAAAGAATCAACAAAATACCAAACTATATGAATTAAAGCTGATTCATTATAGTAAATAAAGATTGATGGTATAAATAAAACTGAAACAACTAAAGGATAAAAATATTTTGCTTTTTCTTTAGATATACTAGATATTATTATAGAAAGAATAAATGTTCCCACTATAAGTAAAAATACTAAACCCATTTCTGTCATTCCGGCAAATAAAGGAACAATGTAAAACAAAAATAATTGTATTATTAATATTAATATTTCTTTCCAAAATTTTTTCATAATTTCTCCACTTCTACAAACTTGCTAATATAAATCAAGTCCTTTTTATGAAATTTTACAGCTATTCTTTATATAACCTATATGCATAATATAAACCGATTAAAGAGTTAACAACAACTAACAATAAATCAAAATTATAAAACTCTCCATTTTGAACAAAGTTTATTATAAAATCAATAATAAGTACAATTAGTATAATTACATTAAAAATTAGTAATAATAACTTATATTTCTTTTTATAAAAGATATAATTTAATATCAATAAAACACAATAAATAATATATTCATAAGCCATTATTTTAAATGTATTCCAAGCATCAATAATTATAGAAATTATTTCATTAGATTCTTCGGTTGTAAGTTCCAAAGTTGTATGTATATTAGCTCCAACTGCCGCAATAGATATATGTCCAATCCATAAAAAGAATATTAAAGTGCCATAAATGCACTGCCTAATAAAACATAATTTATAATTTTTTCACTTTTACTTAAGTTTTTCTTATTTTCTTTTAGCATTTTTTATCTTTTCTCCACTCCTGCAAATTGTTATTTATTTCTTTAAATTATATCATGCATACTTTAAAATGCAAATTAATAAATTAATAAAAGTATTACAAAGATAATTGTAATTTAACGAATAGTATGTGCTGTTATAATTGCATAGCTATATGAGTTAATAGTTATAATTATATTTTCAATCTCACAATACCAATTTTTTCCTTGTTCAAATATATTACAATTTTTTTCTAAAACTTTATTTTTACAATATTCTACTACATCGTTTGTATCTAATTTTAAATTTTTTTAATTCTATCAATACCCATTTCAGTAGTATGAATTTTATCAATATTTGATAATAATATTTCTTTATTCATATAATTTAAACCTCTTTACTTTTTTATTGGTAAGCCTTTACAAGTTTCAATAACAATTTCTTTTAATAATTCTTTATTATCTACATCATCAACTAAATACATAGGTTTAGCACCATCATAAGGTATAGATTCTTGCATATTGTATTTTTTATTGCTATCTACTATCTTAACAAGTAATCTATCATCATATATACCACCAAATAATATTCCATTATAATAAAGTAAATATTCTCCCATCATTGATTTACAAGTAATGTTATCTAATAAATT
>CANQXW010000003.1 GCA_947627925.1 uncultured Bacilli bacterium
ATTCTATATTAAAATTTTCATTTTAATATCTTTTTTTCTAATGTGTCTGGTTTTCCATAAAACTTTTCACACTATCAAAGAATTATACCGCAAACGGTATCTTTAGTCAAATGCTTTAGTCCTTTTTATTTATAATTTGTTCAATAACTTTTGAAAAATTTGTTTGTTCAATTTTTTACTTACTTCCTTTAGTTTATATGTTCAACAATATTTATTCTTGAAGTTTTAAAAAGTAAATACAAAAGCTTTTGTTCCTGATTCATTTTTTAATTTTAAAAGGTGTCAACGCATTATTTTTTGTTCACATCTTTACTTCACTACTTTTTAGTCTTACGTTGACAAGTTATAAAACTAAATCTAACTTACTAATTTTTTAAATTTCTATTTTCCTTTGTTTTCAGACATTTTTGATTCATAAATAAAACTTTGCATAAACGCAACAATTCTTTCTACTTCTTTAACATCATCCTCTGTAACAATAGGAATTTCTCCCTTAATAAGTCTCCCTTTCGCTCTAAAACCTTTCATAAACATAGTTTGGGAAAATTCAATATAATTTTCAGTGCCAATAATTTTTATGAATGAAAGAATATCTCCACTTATATACAAATCTTTTAAAAGGCCTTTAAAACATTCATAGAATAAATTAATTAGTGGAAACATATTCTCTTTGCCATGATGGTGTATGTTGAATCTCTAATCCTAATTTTCTCAACTCATCTAATATTTCTAATGTCATCTTTTGATTAATTGCCTCATTAAGATCACTATTTTCCTGAACTACATCGCCATTCTTTTCCAAACTAGTACAAATACCACTAATTATTTTGAATGGTTCTAAAGATAAAATGTGACTACTTATTTTGTGATTCATTTCATGAATAATATGTGTTATATCATAAGACAGCGGCAATACCAAAACATCTATTTCATCAATATATGCACTTTGAGAAAAACATTTCCTATCATATTTTTTTAAATATTCATTAATTTGATCTTCAGACAATGATGTAACGATAACATTTCTAATTTCTTTTTCCTCTTCAATGTCTATATCATCATACCAAATTACTTTTAAATCTCGTAAGACGTTCACAATATAATCCCTATGCTTTTCACCATAAAAATTAATAAATGCTTGAATAATATAATTCAATTCATTATTTAATCTACTATTAGCACTTATAAATTTTTCTTGCAAGGCATTCATATTATCACCGCCATCTTCTTATTTTTTCTCTCAATTTCAAAAAAACGAGGAAAAAAATGAGGAAAATTTTCAATTTTTATAGTGGTTTTAGCTCTTTTTGTATTTTAAATCACTCGCAAGCCCGTATAAAACCTACTACTTGCCACAACAATTTTTGTGTTTCTTACCAGACCCACAAGAACTTTATTTTCCTATATTATCAGTATTATCTGTACTATAAGTATTTTCAAACGTAGACTTTTGTGAACATTGACCACACTCGTTCACTGATATAAGTATAACACATTTTTATATTTTATAAAATGTGCAAATATTACACTCCAAATCTAGTAAATTTTCTTATACATTTCATAATGTTAGTTTTATTCATCCCTGCCAATTTAAAAATCATAAAACACGTAATAGAATTGTATCAGTTAATACATCATAGCTTATTTTAAGCTTTTTGTCTTGCTATATATGCTTCATTTTTAGTTCTAAAACCACTTTTTGTTATTTGTTTTCTTTTTCCATTTACCTTTCCTACTTCAAAACAATATTGGTAAATGCAACCTCTTTTTCTAATATTAATCATTATTATTTTTAAATAAAAAAGGGGTTAGCAAATTATTTTGTTAACTCACTTTGTCATCAATCTTTTTACTAATGTCTTTTAATGTTTCTAAATATGCTTTTTCCACAGGGCTAATTTCTTTTACTTGATATTTCCTATATTCACTTATTGCTTTTTTTATTGCTTCATCGTGACTTATAGTGCCTGCGCCAATTAATGTCTTTCCCCCTGTAGTAGACAAAATAGAATCAAGTTCTCTTATATAATCTTCCATATACATTTGTTTATGCCTAATTGCTTGAATTTCAGCAAAATCAAAGTATCCTGATACTAAATTATTTAAAATTTTTAATTCTTCTTCTGTTAAATAATTTTTAGCAATGACTACATCATTCATAACCGGAATATCACCACTAAAAGTTGTAAGTCCCATAAATGGTTTTTCTGAATCAGCTCTTTCGTAGATTATTTCTGAAGCAGTATGGCCATGTGTTGCAAAATGAAGTTTATTTTGCACAATTTTAAAAAACTCAATAGATTTTTCATCCTTTGGATTATAATCAACTGCGGTGGCATATAAATCTAAAACTTGGCGGTAGAGAACTTTTTCTGAAGATCTGATATCTTTTATTCTAGCTAGTAATTCCTTCCAGTAATTGCCACCAGCATTACCTTTAAGGCGTTCATCATCTAATGTGAATCCTTTAATCATATATTCTTTTAATCTTTCAGTAGCCCATTTTCTAAAATTAGTAGCTATTTTAGATTTAATACGATATCCTAAAGAAATAATCATATCTAAATTATAATATTTAACATTTCTTTCTACATTTCTATTTCCTTCACTTTGAACTGTCAAGAATTCCTTGACAGTTGAATTTTCATCCAATTCATTTTCATCAAATATATTTTTAATATGTAAACTTATATTTTGCTTAGTTGTTTTATATAATACAGCCATTTGTTGTTGAGATAACCAAATTGTTTCATTTTCCAATTTTACATCAATTTTAGTTTCTCCATCATCAGATTGATAAATTATTATATTATTAGAATCATCCGTGTTCTTCATTTATACACCTCCTCGTAAATTTAAAAGATGTCAACCATTTATAATATTGCGACATCCCTTATTTTATGTAATTTTTTATTAATAAAATCTTTTAAAATCCTTTATTTATCTCATTTTCCACAACAATTTTTGTATTTTTTACCTGAGCCACAATTTCCTTATAAGTTAGTATATATATTATTTATAGTATTATCATTATTGTTGGTATTTTAAGAAATTCTAGGTCTGGTAACAAATAGTATTTATGTTATTTATAGCATTTTATTTACTATAAATATCTCATAAAATGGGAACAAATTAGGAACATTGTTATCATTCGCTTACATTTTATGTTTCTTTACCTATTTTAACAATATCCCACCATTTACATTAATATTTTCTCCATTAATATAATCAGCTTTATCACTAAGTAAAAATAAAACTAAATTTGCTGTATCTTCCGTTGTACCAAGTCTTTTACTTGGATTTTTTTCTGCTGTTGCTTTTATTTCTTCATCCGAATAACTTTGCATACTTAACGGCGTTAAAGTTAATGAAGGACTAACCGTATTAACTTTAATATTGTATTTTGCTAATTCTAATGCACAACACTTTGTAAGCATAATTGTAGCAGCTTCACTTGTGCAATAAGCAACAGATTCTTCCATAGGCCTTGTACCTAATCTAGATGCAATATTTATAATTCTTGGCATTTGTGATTTCTTCATTAAAGGAATTGCATTTTTGATACATTGCCATCTTGCAATAAGATTAACATCTAATTCATGTTTATACTCTTCAACCGTTAAATCTTCTATCGATAATACTTTATCATAAGCTGCACAATTTACTAATCCATCTAGTTTGCCAAATTGAATTTCTATTTCTTTAAACATATTATCAACTTCATTTTCTTTTGATAAATCACATTTAATCAATAAAATATTATTTTTAAAGTTGGATAATTCATTCATTGTTTCTTTAGCCATCTCTTCGTTATGGCCATAACTTATTATCACTTTTGCATTATTCTCTAACAATTGCTTTGCTATCTGACGACCAATCCCAGATGTTGATCCAGTAACTAAAATTATTCTATTTTTAAAATCGATAGTCATATATTGTCCTCCCTATAATATTAATCAACAATTAATAAAATGTGCCCATTGAGAAAACCTTGATTTTACGGGGTTTTTGGCAACTTTGGGAACAAATTGAATTTTTTGTGCACATTTTGAGCACATTTTTATAGTTTTTGGGGTTTTTTTATGATTTTTTCAAAACCCTATGCCTCACAAACCCTTATAAAACCTACTACTTTCCACAACAATTTTTATACTTTTTACCACTTCCACAAGGACATGGGTCATTTCTTCCAACTTTAGTTACTCTTTTAGGAGTACTTTTAACTGTTTCTTTACCATCATTAGCCACACCATTTAAAGTTTGCTTTCTTTCTGTATTTTGTCTTACTTCTGCTTTAAGTAAGAATTGGGCTGTTAAATCTTCAATTTTAGCTAAAAGGCTATCAAACATTTCAAAGCCTTCCATAGTATAAGCTTGAATCGGATTAGTTTGGCCATAGCCTCTTAAAGAAATACCTTCTTTTAAATGCTCCATCGCGCTCATATGATCTACCCAGTTTGAATCAATTATTCTTAAAGATATAGCTTTTTCAAATTCATTCATTAATGGTGCATCAATCATTTTCTTTTCATAATCTGCAATTACTAATTCATATATCTTATCTCTTAATTCTTCATCATCTAATTTTTGAATATCTTTTAATTTTAAAGCATCATTCTTTAAATAATTAGTATTAACATATTCCACTAATTCTTTTTTATCATCATCAGTTATTTTACCATCTTTAGAATAATGACTTTCTACTAAATTAGTTATGGTACTTTTGAAAACTCCTAAAATACTTTCATGAATACTATCCATATCTAATATTTCATTTCGACGATTATAAATTATTTCTCTTTGTTCATTTAAAACATTATCGTAATCAAGTAAAGTTTTACGAATATCATAGTTATTTCCTTCAACTTTCTTTTGGGCCGTTTCTATACTTTTAGTTAAGGCTTTAGAACGAATGGCTTGGTTTTCATCAAGCCCAAGTCTTGCTAGCATATTCTTAATACTTTCCGTTCCAAAACGGCGCATTAAATCATCTTCAAAAGAAACAAAGAATTGACTTTTACCAGGATCTCCTTGACGACCAGCCCGACCACGTAATTGGTTATCAATACGTCTTGATTCATGTCTTTCGGTACCAATTACACATAGACCACCTAGTTCTCTTACACCTTCACCTAACTTAATATCGGTACCACGACCAGCCATATTAGTAGCTAGTGTAATGGCACCTTTTTCCCCAGCCTTAGCAATGATTTCTGCTTCTCTTTCGTGGTTCTTGGCATTTAATACTTCGTGTTTTAAACCAGCTTTTTTAAGTAAACTACTTAAATATTCATTGGCTTCAACCGAAATAGTACCAATCAAAATAGGTTCACCAGTTGCATGAACTTCTTTAACATAATTAATAATGGCATTATATTTGCCTTTACTCGTCGCATAAACTAAATCGGCATAGTCTTCTCTAATAACTTCTTTATTCGTTGGAATTTCAATAACATACATATTATAGATATTTCTAAATTCCTCTTCTTCTGTTTTAGCAGTACCAGTCATACCAGATAATTTCTTATACATTCTAAATAAGTTTTGGAAAGTAATCGTTGCCATTGTTTTAGTTTCGGTATTAATTGTGACATTTTCCTTAGCTTCAATGGCTTGATGTAATCCATCACTAAATTGTCTTCCATGCATTAGACGTCCCGTAAATTGATCAACGATAATTACTTCATCATTTTGTACTACATAATCAACATCTTTTTTAAAACCATAATTAGCTTTTAGAGCTTGATTTAAATGATGAACTAAAGCTGTATTATCTAAATCATATAAATTTTTTAAATTAAAATAACTTTCAATTTTTTTACTACCTTCAGCCGTTAAAGAAACATTTTTAGTTTTAACATCAATATCATAATCTTCGGTTTCTTTTAATCTTTTAACAGCGCGATCCGCATCAATATATAAATTCTTGGAGTTCATGCGGCCCCCACTGATAATTAAAGGGGTTCTGGCTTCATCAATTAAGATAGAGTCAACTTCATCGATAATACAAAAGTTAAGAGGTCTTTGTACCCGATCTTCACTTCGAACAACCATATTATCTCTTAAATAATCAAACCCAACTTCATTATTAGTTGAATATAAAATATCGCAATTATAGGCCGCTTGTTTTTCGGAAGGAGACATCTCTCTTAAGTTAACGCCTACTGATACACCTAAAAGTTCATAAACTGGTCTCATCCATTCAGCGTTACGACTAGATAAGTATTCATTGGTTGTAACAACATGCACGCCTTCTCCTGTTAAAGCATTAACATAAGCCGGTAAAATAGTAGTTAAAGTTTTTCCTTCACCAGTTTTCATCTCGGCAATATTACCATAATGAATAGCAAGACCGCCTAAAAGTTGCACATAGAAAGCTTTCTCACCAATAGTTCTATAAGCTGCTTCTCTAGCTAAAGCAAAAGCTTCAACTAAAATATCATCTAAAGTTTCACCATTTTTAAGTCTTTCTTTAAATTCTTCTGTCTTTTTCTTAAAATCACTATCTTTTAATTTTTGCATATCTTCATCTAAAGCCACAATTTTATCAGCAATAGATTCAAACCTTTTTAATTCTTTATACTCACTATTTAATAATTTTTTGAATAGTCCCATAATCCACCTCATATACTATTATACCACGTTACACTAAAAAAAGAAGTTAAACTTCCGTTAACTTGCCTATATTACTTATTATAATTTTCTCTTTTTGTCATGTTAATTAAAATAAAATCTTCTTTTCAAAGAAAAAAAGCTAAATTAATAGCTTTATTTCACATTAATTATTCCATATTTATTATCTTTTCTTTTATAAATTACGGATACACATTCTTCATCAGTATTTTTGAAAACAAAGAAATCATGGTTTAATAAATTCATTTGCAATATAGCTTCTTCTTCACCCATTGGTTTAGTATCAATATCTTTTCTTTTGATAATATCTAAATCTTCTTCTTCCTCTTCTTCAAAATCAAAATTCATTTCAATAACATCAGTTTTTTCATATCTTTTTTTAAGTCTTGTTTTATTTTTTCTAATTTGACCTTCTAATTTATCAACAGCTAAATCAATCGCGGCATATAAATCTTTATCAGATACTTCAGCTCTTAAAATAAATTTATTTAAAGGAATAGTTACTTCAATAGTTTGTAAATTATTTTTACTTCTAATAACAACTTTACAATCTAAATTACTAGCGTCTTCATAATATTTATTTAATCTATCTAATTTTTCTTCAATATAATCTTTGATAGATTTAGTAACCGCTAGTTTGTCCCCTCTAATAGTATATTTCACAATTATCACTCTCCTAGTTAAAGTATAACATAAAGAATTAAATAAGTAAAACTCGAGATCTAAATTTTTAAAAAGAGGTGGATAATAAGAAAAAAACTATTTACACAATAGTCTTTTGTTCTTCTACTACATCGATTGCTTGTAATCCTTTAGATGTTTCAATTAATTTAAAATTAACAAGCGCTCCTTCCGTCAAAGTTTTATAACCTTCTTTGATTATTGCTGAATAATGAACAAAGATATCTTCTAAATTTTCATATTCAATAAAACCGTAACCCTTTTCATTGTTGAACCATTTTACCTTGCCGTACACACTGTCCACCTCTTTTCTTCACGATTATATTATTCCATAAGGACAAATGAATCGCAATAAAAATCGTTAGACAAAATTCGACAATAATTTCAAGTGACTTTAAAATAATACCAAATATAATGGCTTATGAAAAGGGGCAAATTGGCATTTTTGGCTACTTTACATGAATTTATCGTTAATTATTTTATTAATAATTAAATTTTCACCATCTTCATAATAAAAATAATTTTGCTCACATTCTTTTAATATATCGATTACTTTAAGATAATCTTTCCCATATAAATATATTTTTTTATTTTTAAATTGTTTTAATATATCTTTTAATAATACTTTCCAAAATTTATTATTATCTAAAGTTATAACTTGCATATTTCCTTGATAATCTAAATAATAAATTAAAATATAATCAAAATTAGCATTAATTAAAACTGTTTTCTTGGTTAGTTTTAAATATTTAATCTCCGGAATAAAATTAATCTTCTGATAATTAAAAGTTTCTAAAACATCTTTAATTATTCTTTTATCCTCTTTTGTATAAGTTCCGTTTACAATAACATTGATACTACTATTAAAAATATTTTTATTTAATTTATGATCACTAATAATCTTAGCAAATTTTTTAATAAATTTATCATGATCAATTATTTTGCCACATTTTAAAGTATGCTTATAAGGTTTATGAACAATTAATAATTTATTTTTAACATGATAAAAATTAATATAATCATCTAAATATAAGATATTTTCCATAATGACTCCTTGTGAAAAAAATAACTCCTTTTAAAGGAATTAATTTTCATCATAATCTGTGATTTTGGTACCAATGATACTTTCGGGATTCTTTAATTCATTATTAAGATACACTTCGAACATAAAAGTTTTTTTATCATTCATAATTTCATTATTCTTTGAAGTTCCTAATATCGTTTCACTAGTTACTTCATCATCTTTTTTAACTTGGATATTATCAAGGCCATAATAGTAAGTTCTTAATTTGTTATTATGTTCAATAACTAGGCATTTGCCAAAAAACTCATCATCAGTAATATCTGTGACTTTCCCATTAAAGACCGCTCTCACATCAAAAGCATTATCACTAGCATAGATAATTCCGGTATTAGGTAAGTAGGTATTTTCATAATAAATTAAACTACTTTGTTGCAATGTTTCATCGGCATCTTTACTATAAAAATGCACAGCAATATCCGCTTTGCCTTCTTCTACGGGACTGGCAATATCACTAGATACAATGGTATCTTCAATAATTACAGATTGGACCTCATCTTTTAAAGCTCCAACTCCATAGTCATAATCCTTATTTGTTAAAGCCATATCTCTTCCTAAAAGCACTACCCCAGCAAAAATGCTAATTGTAATTAATAAATATAAAGTTGGTAATACAAACCCTTTTAATTTTCTTCTTTTCATTATTCACCGTCCTACTTAAAGTATTGACGGTTTTAATTTTTTTTATACTTAAATAGATGTAATTTCAATATTTTTATAAAAATATTTTAAAATACTTTCATAGTTAGAACCATTTTTAGCCATGCCATTAGCCCCATATTGACTCATGCCAACTCCATGACCATAGCCTCTGGTTGTAATATAGACATCCCCATCAATCTGGATATCAAAATCGGTTGATCTGAGTCCAAGTTTAGTTCGAAATGTCGTTCCTTTAAAAGTTTTTCCATTAACACTTAGAGAATTAACGCGATTAGTATTACTTCTTATAATATTAGTAAATTCTACTTTATTACAATTTAAATTTAATTTAGTACATATTTCTTGGGGTGTAAATTTAGTAGTAACCGAAAAATTTTTTAAAGTATCATTATCATAAATGGACTCGACACTTTGCAAATAATTTTTATCTTCACTAAAAACTAAACTAGCCTCTTCTGTATAACCATTACTCATCGCAAAATAATAAGCTTCAATTACTTCCCCTTCATAAGTCATAACTAAACCTTTCGTGTTTTCAACTGCACTTTTTATTTTTTCATAATATTTACTATAGTCACTTCCCCATTTCTTTTGCATCTCTTCTAAAGTTATAAAACTTTGATTAGAAACATCTGTTACCACATCATAATCATCTTTCCTACTATCCATTTTATATAAGGCATAAGTCCTGGAAGCAATTGCTTGGGCTTTTAAAGCTTCAACTTCAAAAGAAGCTGGCATTTCAGCCGCGACAACACCAATGATATAATCTTCTAAAGGCATCTCGTTAATCATATCATTTTTAGTATTTTTAACCACAATTTTTTTACTTGCCTCACTATTAAAAAAAGTAGTTTGATAACTACTACTTACAACCACTAAAATACCACTCATAATTATAATAACGCCGATCAGTATTTTATTAATCATTTCTATCTCCTTATAAATTTAAAAAGTCTAAAACAAAATTCGAAAGCAAATAAGAAAGAGCGCAACTTAAAGCCATGATTAACATTTTGGCTTCAATAACTTTATTTTTCCGCATAAATTTTTCAAAATTGATGCCCGATAACATGAAAATACTTAAAAAGAAAAATAAAGCATAGACATAAATTCTATAGTTCATTATATTCTCCATTTTCATAATCTATGATTTTCGTAATTCTTTTTAAATATCTTTCCACATCAGCTGGTTTCGTCGAAATAAAAGTATCCACGATTTCTTTAGCTAAATCTACACCTAAATTAGAACCAATAGCTAAAACATTACAACCATTATGATTTTTTCCTTTAAAGGCATCATCAACACTAGTAGCTCTTACACATCTAATTCCCTTTACTTTGTTAGCGGCAATGCTCATACCCACACCATTACCACAAATAAGGATTCCTAAAGCTCCTTTTTCATTACTAACTAATTTTCCTAATTTAAAAGCAAAATCAGGGTAATCATCTAATTCGGTATTTTCAATGCCAATCTCTTTAACCCCAATTCCATTATTGCTTAAATGTTTCATTAATTCTTTTTTTAAATCTATTCCTAAGTGATCACAAGCTATATATAAAGTCATATTATCATCTCCTAGTCTCATTATATCACATATTTTACACATAAAAAAAGAACAAATCACTTTGCCCTTATGCAGCTTTATCAAAGCCATATTTTTTATTAAATTTTTCAATATTTCCAGTTTTCTTTGCTTTTCCTTGTGCACCAGTATAGAATGGATGACATTCACTACAAACTTCAACGTGAATTTCATCTTTTACTGATTTAGTTTTAAATGTTGCTCCGCAAGCACATTTAACTGTACAATCTTTCATTTCTGGATGAATATTAGCTTTCATTCTTTTCTCTCCCTTCGCCATACTATTAATTCATAGTATAGAAACTTTCGTTCTTTAGTATTATATCATATTTTTAGAATGTTGCAAGGTCATTTTTACTTTCTCTTGACCTAGTGTTTACTCTTCTACGTACTAAAGATGAACCATTTCCTAAAAAATTGTCTTCTGGAGCTAAAGTTTCTTCTTCAAAAATACTTAATTTAGTTTCCTCTGGTAAAATTCCTGGTTCAACTCTTGAAGCATTATAAGCAATACCTAGTAAAACTGATACTGCTAAAACATTAGCAACTAATCTTTCTTTAAAAGTATGCACTCCTTCTTCGGAAAAACTTTCCCTAAATCTTATTTTGTTATTCATATAAAAACCACCTGTAAGAAGTATGATAACACAAAAAATTTTAGAAAACAAGTCATAAAGAGTGAATAATCATCTCCGCAATAGCTTTATGACCTTTATAATTAAAATAGTAAGTATCTTTATTAACAAAGTATTCTCTACTCTTCATTAAATCGCTAATATTAATAAAAATAGAATCATATTTAATTGCTACATTAGCAATTTCTGAATTTAAAATAATAACATTACTTTCTTTTAAATATTTATTGCTATAAAAACCCACGATAACTATTTTGGCTTCACTAATATCTTTGATAAAATATAGTAAATCATCATATTCTTTAATAAATTCATCTAAACTTTCTTTAGTTAAATCATTGGTAATCGCTGATTTTACTAATTCTTCTTCCCCAATATTTAAAATAATTAAATCCGCTTTATGAATTAGCTGTTGAATAGTTAATTTATCTTTATCACTAATAATATTACTTTTTAAATCATTTAATAAACTTTCCATTTTATAATTTTTAGATGCATAAGTTGCATTATAACTATGCAGAAAATGTTTATTTTCGTAATATTCTTTTAAATAATCACTATAACTAATGCCATCAATATTATAAGCCGTTTCCCCACTAGCTATACCATCACCAATAACAACAACATTAATTTTATTTTGATGATTAACAAAATAAATAAAATAGGCTAAAACAATGCTGATAAATATAATTAAAAATATTTTATATTTTCTTCTCACCCAAACACCCCAAAATAAAAATGTAGATTTCTCTACATTATATTTTTTCAATACTTATTTTAGCACCAACATTGCTTAACTTATGAATAATATTTTCATAGCCTCTTAAAATATAATCAATATCATAAATGGTTGTTATTCCTTTGGCAACAAGTCCTGCCAAAATAAGGGCAGCGCCTCCTCTTAAGTCGGTTGCATTAATATCAGTTCCTTTTAAAATACTTTTCCCTTTAATGGTGGCTTTTAAACCATCGAGTTCAATATTAGCGCCCATCTTTTGTAAATAAGGATAATGCCCAATCCGGTTTTCCCAAATAGTTTCTTCCATATGACTTACACCTTCCGCTTGGGTAAGTAAGACACTCATGGGTTGCCCTAAATCTGTTGGAAATCCAGGATAAACTAAAGTAGTAACATCAACCGGTTTTAAATTAGAACATTTATTAACCACAATCGAATGATCTTTTATTTCGTAAGAAACACCCATTTCCTTTAATTTATCTAATAAAGCTTTGTTATGTTCAGGGATAATTCCTTCTACACAAAGGTTATCGCCCAGTAAAGCACCCATTAAAATATAGGTACCCGCTTCAATTCGATCGGGAATAACGTCTATTTCAGTACCATTTAATTTTTCAACGCCTTCAATTGTAATAGTTCCGGTACCAGCGCCACTTATTTTGGCTCCCATTTTATTTAGAAAATCCATAATATTTATTATTTCAACTTCTTTAGCGGCATTTTTAATAACCGTTGTTCCTTCAGCTAAAACAGCGGCAAACATAATGTTAATCGTCGCCCCCACAGAAGCAAAATCTAAATCAATTTCTGCTCCTTTTAATTTATCAGCATTTAAAATATATTTATGACCTCTTTTAGTAACTTTAGCTCCTAAGGCTTTAAAACCTTTTAAATGTAAATCAATAGGTCTTGATCCTATATTACAACCACCTGGAAAATATATTTCAACATGTTTATATTTGCCTAACAAAACACCCATAAAATAATAAGATGCCCGTAATTTCACACTTAATTCTTGACTAATTAAAACATTTTCTAAATTAGTTGCATCTATTTTAATCGTACTACCATTTTGTTCAATATCACAATTAAGAAGTTTAACAATATCAAAAAGAGCATCCCTATCCGTAATGTTAGGAACATTTTTAATCGTGCTTATCCCATCAGCAAGTAAAGCTGCCGGAATTAATGCCACTGCACTATTTTTAGCGCCTCCAATTGTAATTGTACCTTTTAAAGGATGTCCACCCTCAATAACAATTCTTTCCATTAACATACCTTCTTTAAATATACACAAAGGTATTTCATAAGAAATTCACCTTTACTATTATTTATGTTAACAACTTAGTTTTTGTGCCTAGAAAAAACATTGTGTATATAAATTCGCTTATTTATAAATTCCGATTATATCGGCTTTCTTGTACTTATCATACTTTTTTTAAAGTCTTTTGTCAACCTAAATAAAGCAAGTATTCTGTGGATTAGACGTTATTTTGAAATGTTAATTTTAAATATTCATAAATAGAAATAGTTCTGGGACTTAAAACATCATTACTTAAAAGAGTATTAATCATTAAATAAATTAAAAAGACTTCAATTAAGAATAAAATGATATTAATAATGATAAAACTCCTTTTTGTTAAATATTTATGCATAAAACACCTTCCTAAATCTATAGTGAAGATATTTATATTTTTTTATGCAAAAAGATGAAAAATTCCTAAAACAAAAAGTAAAATGATTCCCAAAATATTGCCATATATACCGAGTATTCCGGAAGAATATTTGCCAATTAATAAACCCATAAAAGTAAACGAAAAGGCACAAACGCTAAAGATAACTCCCGACATCACAATATTACTGGAAATAGCACTTAAACCAAGACCCGTGGAAAAACTATCTAAAGAAACTGAAATAGCAATTAAAAACATATTAATAATACTTAAATCAAAATGTTTCTCTTCTTTATTAAATAAACTAATAAGCATCTCTATACCAATTAAAATTAGAATTACGCCTAAAAGAAAATTAACATTAACATTTAAAAAATTAACAATTTTTTCGCCTAAAATAAAACCAAATAAAGGCATAAAGAAATGGAGAACGCCTACTAGTAAACTAAAAAGTAAAATTTTTCTTTTGGAAATATTAAAAGAACCAATGGATAAACTAATTGAAAATGTGTCCATAGATAAAGAAATACCTATTAAAAATAAAGATAAGACTATTGACACATTATCACCCTAATTAAATATATTTTAATTATTTAAATTTATTAATTAATTTACTAGCATAAAATTCATATTCGGCATTTTCTAAATTATTATTTTCATCAAGTAAACATAAAGGAGGAAATAAAACACACCACCAATTATGACCTAAGCCATTTCCTAAAGTAATAACTAAACTTTCGTAATTGCCTTCTTCATATTTAATCCCTTTATAAATTTTATCCGGAAAGTAATTATTCCCAAAACTAATATCATAATTAACATTATATTTTTGAACAATATTATCTACTTTATCTAAATTATCATTAATAATACTTCTTGCTTCTTCAATATTAGAAGCAACACTTACTAGTTTAAAAAGTTCTGTCTCAACATCTTTTTTAATTTCTTTTTTTAAATCTTGATCTTCTTCACTATCACTACTGGCAATAATTCTAAACCTTATTGCATTATCAGGAATTAAAATATGTTCTTTCTCATTAATTCCGACACTTATCACTACTAATATAAATAATCCAATTATAATCTTTTTCATAATTCACCTAAATAATAATGAGAATATTTGGCAAATTTAATTCAAAAAACACCCAAATTAATGATATAATAATAAATATAAAGAAATAACTTTATTGGGAGGAATTATGGAAATAAGTAAAATTAAAAAAGCATTACTTGAACAAAAAAGAATTAATTTATCTGGCAATCTATACCATAAAACTCAGTTAGATTTTGCCTATAATACTAATCATATTGAAGGATCAACTATAACTCCAGATGAAACAGCCAGTATTTATGATACGGGAACTATTTTAACTAGTAGTGATAAAGTCATTGTATTAAAAGACGCTACGGAAACTAAAAATCATTTTACTTTATTTAAATACATGTTAGATACTATTGATGACGAACTTACCGAAGAAATGATTAAAAAGTTTCATTTTATTTTAAAAGATGGGACATTAACTGATAGTGAAAAAGAATGGTTTAATGTTGGTGAATACAAAAAGAAAAAGAATTTTGTTGGCAATATAACTACTTCTCTTCCTAGTGATGTGGCTAAATATATGAAAAATCTCCTTAATTGGTATAATGCTATTTCTAAAAAAACTCTTGAAGATATTATAGAATTTCATGTTAGATTTGAAAAAATACATCCTTTCCAAGATGGCAATGGCCGAGTTGGTAGAATGATTATATTTAGAGAATGTTTATATAACGATATTATGCCTTTTTATATTGAAGATAGAAACAAAGACTTCTATTTAAGAGGTATAAGAGAATACCAAAATAATAATGAAAAAGCCTATTTAATTGATACTTGTTTAAATAGTCAAGATAATTATGAAAAATTAGTTAATTACTTTTTAGAAGATGATAAATAGACAAAATAAAAAAGTCCGAAGACTCTTTTAATAATTTTTCTTTGAATATTTTTTTGAATTTTTATACTTTGCATTTTTTTCTAAATTATTGAAAAAATCCAGTACATCGGAAAAATCATCTTGATCAATACAAAAGCTAAAATTTTTAACATTTTCTCTTTGATAAATATCAGTAGCTCCTTCATAAGAAGGAGTTTTTTGATGATTTAAATGTCCTTCAATAATATTACAAATTTCTTGAAAACATTCATGTTCACTTTTTTTACTCATTACCAAACACCTCCTGACAAAGGGCATTATAACATAGAGATATAAGGGAATTTTGTCAGTTTTTGTCGGAAAGTTTAATTTTTTCTTAAAATTAGAGATTTTTATTAGAAATAAAGACATATCTTTCATAATTATTATAGTCTTTTTCTAATTTAAAATAAGCATTTGGCAAGTATTTATTTACTAATTTTTTTATTTTGTCTCCTTCTTTATCCCCAATTTCTAAAGCAATTAAATAACTATTTTTTAAATTATGAGACACTTTTTCTAAAATTACTTTATAAAAATATAGACCATTATCAGGAGCATAAATAGCCTCTTTTGGCTCATATTTAATTTTCTCATCAACCAAAGAATTATAAGGAACATAAGGGGGATTACTAATAATTAAATCATATTTAGCCTCATCTTCATATTTTTCTATGGAGGAGGCTAAAAAATTAATTTGAACATTATTTAAAGAAGCATTTTCTTTAGCTACCTTTAAAGCCTTACTACTAATATCAATGGCCTTAATGGAGCATTCAATATTTTTCTTTAAAGCAATACTGATACACCCACTACCGGTACCAATTTCCAAAATCAAAGGATTATTAATATTTAATTTTTTTAAATAATTTAAAGTCTTTTCTACTAAATACTCCGTTTCAAAACGGGGAATTAATACATCTTCATTAACTTTTAGATTGCAGCCAAAAAAATCGACATTGCCGATTATATATTGGACAGGATAGCCTTCATGCAATTTTGCCAAAGATGCCTCCTGCATTTCTTTAGGAACATATTTTATAATTAACTCTTCATCTGTCATTATAATTCTTGTTCACCAGCTAATTTTAGCCGTAAGTCCTCCGTAATTAAGGCTTCAATTATTGGTTCTAAATGACCATCCATAACTCGATCAAGTTCCATTACGGAAAAATTAATCCGGTGATCCGTTACTCTATTTTGCGGATAGTTATAAGTCCTTATTTTCTCAGAACGATCTCCTGTCCCAATTTTTGTTTTTCTCTCCGCTCCAACTTCTTGGGCTTGTTTTTGCATCATATCATCATGCAATTTGATTTTTAATAACTTCATGGCATTTTCTTTATTTTTAAGTTGGCTTCTTTCAGTTTGGCAACCTACAACTACTCCCGTTGGAATATGCGTAATTCTAACTGCTGAATTTGAAGTATTTACAGATTGACCACCAGCGCCACTTGAATGGAAAACGTCAATTTTTAAATCACTTTCTTTAATTTCAATATCGACATCTTCAACTTCTGGCATAACTAATACAGTTGCGGTTGATGTATGAACTCGTCCTTGCGTTTCTGTTACTGGTACTCTTTGAACCCGGTGAGAACCACTTTCATATTTTAATTTCGAATAAACATTACTTCCTTTAATCATACATTCTATTTGGGCAAATCCTCCACTAGCACCTTCAATAGAGTTTAAAACTTCTATTTTCCAGCCATTTGCTTCGGCATAATAAGAATACATTCTAAATAAATCACCCGCAAAGATATTAGCCTCATCGCCCCCGGCAGCTCCTCTTATTTCCATAATAACATTTTTGCCATCATTCTCATCTTTCGGAACTAATAATATTTCTAATTCTTTTTTTAAGTCTTCTATTTTCTTCGTTTGCATTTCAATTTCGCTTTCGGCAATTTCATGCATTTCTGGATCATTAACTAAACTTTTGGCTTCTTCTAAAGCACTTGAAGCATTTTTATATTCTTCATATTTTAAAACAATTTCTTCTAAATCACTTTGTTCTTTAGATAAATCTTTCAATTTATTATAATCAGCTAAAACTTCGGGACGCGTTAATTCTTCCTTAAGTTCGTTATACTTTGCTACAATATTATCTAATCTTTCAAACATAATATCACCTTTTCACTTAAAAATTATATCATTTAAAACATTTATCTTCAACTTTAATGGCATGCTAAAACACTAAAATCAGTTTAAGCGTTTAATAAACTATCCACTATTCATTAGGAATAATATGAATATTACAATGCTTAACTTCTTTAAATTTTTCTTCTACTACATCATGAATATGCATAACAATTTTGTCAGCTTCTTTTAAAGACATATTGCCATCAGTAGCCACAAGAGCATCAATATAAATTTTGTTACCAAAAATTCGCGTTTTAAAATCTTTAATCACAATATTTTCATTCGCCTCTTCAATAATTTTTAAAATAGCTTTATTTGTTTTTTCATCACAAGCGGTATCAATCATTTGACTAATAGCTTCCTTAAAAATTTGAATGGCGGAAATTACAATTAATACGCATATTAAAAGACTACAAATAGGATCTAAAATAGGATGTCCAAAACGAGAAAAGAAAATACCAATAAATGCTCCGATTGATGATAAAGCATCGCTTCGATGATGCCAAGCATCGGCTTTTAAAGAAGTTGATTTTAATTTTTTAGCATAATATATAGTATAATGAAACATTCCTTCTTTAACTAAAACGGAAACTAAAGCCGCCATTAAAGAAAGAAGTGTCGGAACTTGTAAATTTTGATAATTAATTATGTTAATAATCCCCAAGTATCCTATTCCAAGACCAGTTAATAATAAACAAAATGAAAGAATAATTCCACAAGCAGATTCAATTCTCTCATGACCATAAGGATGTTTTTGATCGGCATTTTTGCTCGCCATAGCAAGGCCAAAAATCACTAAAAAAGTTGTTAAAACATCGCTTAGGGAATGCACGGCATCACTAATCATCGCTTGAGAATGACCTAATATACCCGCACCTAACTTAAATATAAATAAAATAATATTGATTATAATCGTTATAATCGAAATTTTTATACCCACATTTTTCACAAAAATCACCTACAAAAAAGTGAAACTAAACGTCTCACAATTAATTCTTTAATAATATATGTCTTGTATTTAAAAAAGGTTACTCGTTAATATTTTCTTCGTCATCGATAATGACTAAATCTTTTAAATCATCATCGTCATCATCAGAATCATCTAAATCATTATCATAGAAAATGTCATCATCGTCATCAGTTTCTTCTTCAACAATATCATCGTCATTTTCTTCAAGTTCTAGACTATCAGCATCTTCCTCATCTTCCACCACAATATCTTGAACATGATTAGTAGATAAATCCCAATATCCATTAGGAAGTAAAATAAATTTTTTATTAATTGATAATAATTCAAAAAAATCTGTAATCCGTTCTTCAACTGTACTTTCTGGTAATTCTAAAACTTGACATACTTTTTTAAATAAATCTAATAATTTCATTTTTTTACCATTTTTTTCCAAAACAAGATAAGCTATTTCATCATAACTCATGGTTTCTAATTCTTCTTTTGGTATATCTTTTAAATTCATTTTTCTCTCCTCTATTCTACTCATTATAATATGCAATAACTAGTAATTATTACTATAACAATTGTATTATAATTTTCTTTTCTTCTTCATCTAGTTTATATTTTAAAGTGATATCTTTAGCTACTTCAATACTAGAGCCTATTAATTTACTTTCCATTTTATAGTTTTTTTCTTTTAATAAATAACTAAAAGTTTTCTTTTTAAAATCAATAACTAGTAAAAAATCTTTATTTTCTCTTTGATAAGTTAAATTTCTTAAATCTACAACATTAGAAGCATTACCATCATTATATTTAACATAATGCCCTAATTTATACTCACACATGACATTTTCATTATTAACGATTATCTCATCATTGTTAAATAAACGCCAGTTTATTAACTTTTTGATATAATCACCTCTTTTGTCTTAAAAACTATAACATAACATATATATAATTTCAACATAATTTTTTATATTTTTTACATAATAATTCTAGGTGATTAAATTGCGCTTTATTCGTTTTGTAGAAAAATTGGTTTTATTTGGCTTTTTAAGCTTTATTATTTGCTATATTGGAATTAATATTTATGCTCTTATTACGCCTAAATTAAATATAACTAATAATGGTACTTATTACCTTTATGATAATCAAGATAATTTAGTCTATCAAGGTAGTAGTACATCTTCTTGGGTTAATATACAAGATATTGATAAAAAGTTAGTGGATGCTGTTTTAGCGGTAGAAGATAAAAAGTTTTATGAACACCGCGGTTTTGACATTTTAAGAATTGGCAAAGCAATGATGACTAATATTGCGAGTGGTCATATTGTGCAAGGGGCATCCACGATAACGCAACAATTAGTTAAAAACCTTTACCTAGACTTTAATCAAACTTGGAAGCGAAAAATTGAAGAAGCCTTTTTAACGATCATTGCAGAGATTCAATACGATAAAGATGAAATATTAGAGGCTTATTTAAACACGATTAATTATGGCAATGGTAATTACGGAGTTAGTAATGCTGCCAAGTATTATTTTAATAAAGATGTTAGCAATTTATCTTTAGAAGAGGCCATTATGCTATCGGGTATTCCGAAAAGTCCGAATAAATTTAACCCTGTATCAAATAAAGATGAAGCCACTAAAAGAGCGGAAGTTGTGGCCAAGGTTTTATATAATAATGAATTAATTACCAAAGAAGAATATGAGAATTTAGATTTTGCTAATTTAGAAATATATGGCAAAAATAGTGAAAATAATTTACAAATGCTTATGTACTATCAAGATGCCGTTTATAAAGAATTGGAAGATTTAGGAATTAGTAAAAGTATTTTAGAAACTGGGGGTCTTAAAATATATACTAACTTGGATATGAATAAACAAGCTAGTTTAGAAAAAAATATTTTAAACAATATGGGAGATGAAAAAGAAGTTCAAGTAGCCAGTGTGATAGTTGATCCGGAAACTGGCAAAATTGAAGCTTTAACTGGGGGATTAGATTATGGAACAAGTCAATATAACCGAGCAACAGATTCCAAAAGGCAAGTAGGTTCTACAATGAAAGCGTTTCTTTATTATGGGGCATTAGAAAATAATTTAATATCTTCTTCGAAATTTAAAAGTGAATATACTACTTTTAATATTAATAATAAAGAAACATATTCGCCAACCAATTCGAATGATAAATATGCTAATAAAGATATTACGATGGCGGCCGCCATTGCTTTTTCGGATAATATTTATGCCGTTAAAACCAACCTTTTCTTAGGAACTGATTTATTAGCCAATACCGCAAAGAAAACTGGTATAAAAGAAGAATTATTACCTGTACCATCTCTTGCTTTAGGAACTGGCGAGATAAACATTATTGACTATGCAACTGGTTATAATACCTTTGCTAGTGGGGGTTATAAAAAAGATTTATATTTAATTAGAAAAATTGAAGATAAAGACGGAAAAGTAATTTATACCAAAGAAAATAAAAAAAGTTTAGTTCTAAATCCTAATTATGTTTACATTTTAAATGAACTTCTTTCAAATACTACTAGTTCAGCATTTCGAGATTATACATCAGCAACCGCTGTTACTATTGCGGGAAAGTTGTCGAGAAAATATGCCATAAAAACTGGAACAACTCCTACCGATTATTGGACTGTTGGCTATAATAAAGATGATTTAATGTTAGTATGGCTAGGATATGATAATAACCGCGAATTTACTAAAGGTTACAGTAATGTCGCCAAAAATATTTGGGCTGACACAATGGAAGAAATTCAAATTGGACTCGAAAATAATTGGTATGAAACTCCAAATGATGTAGTCGGAATAATCCTAGATGCTGTTACTGGAGAGGTAACCAAAGACTCTAGTAGAGCCATAATGTATTATTATCTAAAAGGTAGTGAACCAAATATAAGTAAGGCTGAAGTAGTTAATAAAGAAGAAGAGTAACATTTTATTATTATTAATTATCCCCTTAGCAAAAATATTTTAATAATTTTATAATAATTCCAAATAAAAGATGCTAGAAATAATTACTTATTTTCTAACATCTTTTTTTGATATAAAAGTCAAATGATTAATTCAAAGCATTATTATTTATTTTATATATATATGCAAAATGTTTTAATGTTCCATCAGATTTTGAAGCAGGAGCAGTTGCGTTATAAATTATATAAATATTACCATCACCATCAATTGTAATATCCTCTAACTCTATGGATCTATTATTTACTATTTTTTCGCCATCTGGATAAGAAACAGTCGTTAATGGATCAGTCCCAGCCAATGTGTCTGCTGTAATTACGAATGCTTTACTATTTGCTGGATTTTTAGTATCAAACTTATATATTATTCCAGCATTATTACCAGTACTGCCACCATTATAAGTCCAATTAGAGTCATAACTAGTCCAATATGTAGCATATATAAATCTATCTCGATATTCTATTCCTTGACGTATAAATTTAGAACTAGTTGTGTTATGAAAATTTAAAACAAAACTATCTAACGGATTATTAATCTCTACTACTTCTTTTTTACCATCAATATTTGGATCTAGGTAAGTATAAAAATTATCACCGGATTTTACAATTAATAAATTGTTTTGCGCATCATAAGAAATACCACTTGGAACAACTTTAGTACCTTTACTATTTTTAAAGATAATTCCGGATGCAATATTGGCAGATGATATCATCATATTACTTCCTGGGAATATATTCGAGCAACCAGTAGGTTGTTTCCCATTTAAACCTTCTAAAAAATCAAACCAATTATTAGGATCATAGTCAGGCGAATTATAATACCATTTAGCACCTGAAGCACTGTTTCCCCTACAATTTGGATATTGATTATTTTCATCATTAGTATCATTAGGAGGAGTAAGACCACCTGTAGCAATAAACTTTCGACCACCACTTCCATTTACACTTGGAGCAAAAGTAATATCATTACCATGTCCTAAAATAAATGGCCCTGTATCTTTACCATATTGAGAATAAGTATTTTTTCCCCCTTCTTGTTTTATTTCTATCCGTTTTAAAATTATGTTTTTCATGTTATCGTAAAATTTATCGCCACGTATTAATACCCAAAAATATTTTTCGCCACTAACTAGTTTATTTACAGCAAATCCTCCAACTATAATAGGGCAAAAACTATCGACATCATTTGTAGGTTTACCTGGATCACAATCACCATCTTTATTTATATAAGTTCTAAACCTATAAGCGTATGTAATATCTTTGCTTGTTAAATTAACAACAGTGGGATAATCGGAAAACGTTTTATCTAGAGTATCAAATAAGCCTACAGTTACTACAACAGGTTTAGATGTTAAATTAGTTCCATCATTAGTTTTTGCCGTTATTTTAGCAATTCCTGGTTTGTTTCCTGTAACTGTAACTTTTTTACCTGATGAAGTAACTGATGCTATTTGAGAATTATCTGACTCCCAAATTATATTTTCGCCTGAAATAGTATCTGGTGATATTGTAGCTGTTAATTCTCCACTTCCATCAACTGCAAGTCTTAATGATTCTTTATCAATATTTATTGCAACATCTAATTTAGTAACCCGAACATTACAAGTAGCACTGTAAACACGATTACCATTATGTGTATCAGTAAGACTTGCCCTTATTACGGTACTTCCTTCTCCTACCACCGTTATTGTTCCATTCTCTACTTTCGCTATATTATCTGCATCACTACTCCATACTATATTTTGATCGGTGGCATTTCCAGGATCTATTATCGCTCCGATTGTTTCGCTTGTCTTTACTGCTGTATCTAGTTCTACATCGGTTTTTGTTAATGTTAAACCATTTACCAGTACATATACTTTAACGTCACATTCGCCATATGCTCCTGATCCATCTTTCGCTGTCGCTCTTATTGTTGCTTCTCCTGGTCCTATTACTGTGACTAATCCACTTCTCTCATCTACACTTACGGCACTTCCACTTACTACGCTCCATGTTACTTCTTTGTTTGATGCTTCTTTTGGACTTACTTCTGCTGTTAAGGTCTCACTTGTCTTCGTCGTTGTATTTAACTCTAACAATTTCTTATTTATCGTTACTTGTTTTCCTTGTGTTGTTACTTCTACTTCACTTGTATCTGTATATGTTTTATTATTATGAATATCCGTTATTGTGGCTGTTATTGTCGCATGTCCTTTTCCTACCGCTCTTATTTTCCCATTACTATCAACTTTCGCTACATCGGTATTATTACTTTCCCATTTTACTTCACTTACGGCGATTGTTGCATCACTTGGCGTTTTGGTTACCACTAACGTTTCACTTTCTAAATTAACGTTGTTATTTACTAATTTAACACTCTTTTTATCTATACTTATTCCAGTTAAAGCTATATATCCTTCTACTTCTATTTCTCTTTTTGTTCCATCACTTGCTGTTACTTCTATTGTTGTCTTTCCTTCTCCTACTCCTCGTATCTCTCCTGTGTCATCTACTTCGGCTACGGTTGGATCATTACTCTTCCAACTTAATATACTAATATTATCTTTATTTGTTGATGCTTCTACTTTTTCACTCTCGCCTCTTGCTATGATTACTTTATCTTTCGATAATTCTATCTTAGTTGCTACTTCCTTACTCTTTGGTAACAATATCTCTTCATTTAAGATGATATTTTTTGCTAATAATTTTGCATCGTCTATATCTATTTTTTCATTATAATCTATATCCCCGGCTTCTTCTTCGGCGGCACTTCTTTCATACTTACTTACCATTTTGACAATGTCCGTGATTGTTCCTCTGCCATCGCCACTTAAATCGCCATATACTACTACCTTATATTCAGTTGCACTTTCTCCTTCAATTTCTGCTTTTAATGCACAATTGGTTCCTACATATTCCGTCCCATTTTCACATTCTAAGGTTAACATATCTCCGGTAGTCGCAAAGGCTTTTTGAAACTCTGTTTTTGATGTCTTTAATTTTACTGGTTTTATCAAATCATCTTCGATATAATATTCTTCATTATTAACATATATATCTGCTTTTTTACTCTTATAAGCATAACTCACACTAAAAGTTACCCCTACTACTAGTACCAGTGCTATTGCTGTTATTCCTATTTTTATCTTTTTTCCCATTCTCATACTACAATTGTTTCCTTTTTTTCTTTTTATATTCTATAGTAAATACTATTATCAAACATACTAAAAAGGGTATCATCAATGTTATTACCATACCTGTTTGTGGATTGTAATTTAACGCTGTATCTCCTTTTACTGCTTCTTGTCTTACTATATTTATACTGAATTTTACTAATGCCATTTCTTCATTTCGGATTTCTAGTTCTATTTTATTATTTTCATCTACTACTAAATCTTTTATTGTTTTTGGCTCTTTTCCTGATGTGAAACTATATTTATCACTGGTTAACTCCGCAGTTATATTAGCATCTTTTTCTTCATTTTCTAATCTTATTGTATAATTTGTTACGCCATCTTTTAACTCTATATTATGATTATTTACTTTTAAACTTTTTAATACTTCATTTATTGATAAAATTTTTATCTCTTGTTCTTGATCGGCACTTTCGATATCTTTTTCACCATTGGTTAACTCAACATCTTTTATCTTTATCTTATATGTTTTTCCGGGTTCTGCTTTATTGGAAACTATATATTTAATTCTCTCTACAGTCTCTTCTTTTGTAATTCCCTCTAGTTTAACTCCAGAAAATCCTTCGCTATTATTTATTATTTCCGTTATATCTGTTCCTACTACTCCTTCGGTATACGTTAATACTGAATCATATTCTAGTTTCCCTAATATCCCGGTTATTTTCTCTTCACTATTTACTTTTATATCACAGGTTACTGTATTCCCAATCATTGCTTCTTTACTACAACTCATATTGGCTGTACTTGCCGCTTTTACTATTGTTATGGGATTTAATATTACACTCATTACTAACACAGTCCACATTCTTTTCATTATGTTTACCTTCCTTATTTTCCTTATTCTATTATATATTATATCATCCCCAAAATCAATGTTGTTACTTTTGCTTTTTATAAATTTAAAAAAGCTATCATTTAAGAATAGCTTTCAAATCTAAATTATAAATTATTAAATTTTCTTTTTTAATATAAGTATTATTATCTTTTACTTCATATTTTAAATTTTTTAAAGGAATCTTTCCTATAACATAATACTCTGGTGGCATATAAAGTCCTCTAGTATTAAGGGCTGTTCCCTCATTATAGTTATCAAAGAATAAAATATTTTTATTTGTAATTAACATACATTTAGTTATGACGGTTTCATCTTTTTCCAATGCTACACTTGTGTTTTCATATATTACTTTCTCTTCATTTCCTTCAAAATCATAATTATACATAAGAACCTCCTATAAAGTATCTTGTCTTATCTCCAATGAAGTCTTATTTGAAAGTTTAACACTTTTTAAAGTCATATTTTCAAAAATAGATGGTACAGTATCTTCAATGGCAGGGCCACTATAATCGAAAGTAAATTCATAAAACGCATCTTCAATTATCTCATCTTCAATTAAATCTCTAGCCACTTTAACCACATGTAATGTATCTCTTCTAGCATCTCTTATAGTTAAATTAACATAATCGGCATCATCACTTGCATCAAGGCTAATGATATTATATGTTCTAACAAAATCAACATAATTCTTTTTTGCTCCCTTACTTTTAGCAGCAATAAATATTCCTAAAATTACAGCCAATAAAATAATAATTGCACTTACCATTAAAATAATTTTTGTTTTCTTTTCCATTTTTCCCTCTCTTTTAACATATCATAATTTTTCTTATTTTGATAGTTTTATTTACCAAAATGCAGATTGTTGACAATTTCAATGAATACTTCTTCGTCTATTTCTTCAGCCCGAACATTTTCATCAAGTCCGTATTTTTCTAACACTTCTTTAATCTTTAAAAAATCATAATCCTTTAAATTGTTTTTTAAAGTTTTTCTCTTCATTCTAAAACTATCATTAATTATTTTAAAATAATTTTCCTTATTAACAACTGGTAATTTATCCCTTTTAGTCATCTTAATTATGGCACTTTCCACTTTCGGAATAGGATTAAAGCAATTTTTACTTACTTTAAATAATTTTTCGACATTAAAGTAATATTTTAAAAATAAAGTCATACTTCCATATTCTTTATTTTTAGGTAAGGCAATAAACCGATCGGCCACTTCATCTTGAACCATAAAAATCATTTCTTTAATATTTAATTTTAAATTAATTAAATGCTTAATAATTGGTGTAGTTATATAATATGGCAAATTCCCAACAATATATAAATTTTCATACGGAATATCTTTAACATCTTCTTCTATATTACTAGTTAATATATCTTGCCAAATAATTTTAGTTTTACTGTCCTCTAAAGGCAATAAAAATTCTTGTAAATCTAAGTCTACTTCATAACATATTAAAAAAGAATTTTTTAATTTTAACTTTTTTGTTAAGGCCCCTTGTCCTGGACCTATTTCAATAATTAAATCCTGATAGTCGGCTTTAATACTATCACTAATTTTATTAATGATATTCTGATCAATCAAAAAATTTTGACCTAAACTTTTTTTAGCTTTCACTAGTCGTACCATAACCAAATCTTAAAACATCGTAAGTTATAACACTTCTTTCGACAATGTCATAAGCATATCGAACATCACTACTTAAAAGATCTAGAGCATTCCCTCTTACACCTCGGTCAAGAACAATCGCAATAATTGGTTCTGGAGAAATTCGATTAGTTTGGAATCTTACTATGGAACCACATGGTAAATTTTTAGATGATGCGACAATTCTAACCATTCCATAGGTTTCATCAGGATATGTTGTTTTACCATCAGTAATATCATAAGAAGGCTTACATCCTAAAGTTCCTCCACATAAAGGACAATTATAAACATAACCGGTTAAATCACCCGTAAATGTATCTTTCGCTCTATATATATCATTTTCTTGAAATTCTTGTGCTTTTAAAGCCATCGTCGATAAATTAACCGTTTTATTAATATTATCACTATATGACTTGGTTTCCACCATATTAACATAACTAGAAGAAGCCACAACAAAAAGAATTATAAAGGCACTACGAAATATAAAATTAAATGCTCTTTTCATTATTCACCTTCTAACATATTAATTATACTCAATTTTCCTTATAATGTCAAAAAAAGATAACAAGCGTTACCAAGTTATCTTAAGTTCAACTCTTTTGTTAAATTAATTCATTTTTAATAATTCTCTACTAGCAATATAATATTTATACACCTCTATATTTTTGCCACCACTACTTAAATAAGCATCAATATTTTTATAATAATTGCCATTGTCTTCAATACTATCATCTTCAAATGAATAATATAAATTTTCAATGTCATTAGGAAGTAAAATATAAATATTATTATCTTTTATTTTAAAACTAACATAATCACTAATATTTTCCCAATTCCAATCGATATCTTCAAAAGGCGAAGGAATATCAATACTTATTTTGACTAAATCATTTCCTTTTAAATTTTTAAAATAAATCTTTTGAGCATCTTCAACAACTAAAACATCATTATAAACAGTTATAATTTGATCATAACCAATATCCAACACTTTTTTATTTTCTTCTATACTATATAAATACCATTTATCATTTTCTTTGATTTTAACATAATTTGGATTAAATTCATTTTTACCATAATATATTAATCTTAAATAATCAAAATTAGCCTCGATTAATTTAATACCACTATCAAGCTTTAAAAGGCCGTATTTATTATTTTCTTTATAAACCATTAAATTATATTTAATCGAATACATATAGCCATCTAAACCTTGATTACCAGCAAGAGAAATATCTGTAAGTTCTCCTCTTATACTATAAAGTTGTCGGCCATATAAAGTCATTAAACTAGTGGTACTTCCATCTTTAGCAACAAAGTATTTTTCATCATTGTCTTGAATTATTTCAATAAAGTCATAACTACCAAAAGAACCTCTATTAAAATCAAAGATAATATTTTTTTCATCTGAAGATAAGACCACTCTTCCAACATCTAAGTCTTCATAATTAAAATGAACGTAAGAGGCTATTTCACAATTTTCCCCACATGGAGTAGAATTTAAATATTCATATCTTTCATTGTCAGTATTATATTTATAAGCTACAAAATAACCTTTAATAAATTCATAAGCATAAGGATGATCATATGTCTTATCTAAATAATCTTTAGCTCCTTCCGGTTTAGGATTAATCGTAAAACGATCAGGAATACTACTATTCTCATCATCATAATGAACATCTATTTCTGGTTTAGAAGTATCACGATTAGCATAACTACATATAGAAACTCCTATGCCTATACCAAGGCCAATAAAAAGTAAAACCAAAAATATATTAAAAAGTGTTCTTTTTACACTAGTATCCATTTTCAACCACCTAAATCTAATTTAAATATACCACACAAATTATTAACTAAGCCATCTTTTTTAATCTAAAATTTACATAAAATGTAAAAATGTTGAAAACATCTTAATTTTCAACATTTATTTTAAATAAATTATCAATATTTTGATTAGTAATTTTAGCTAAATCATCTAGATTAATATTTTTTAAATCCGCCACAAATTTGGCAATATCTAAAATATGAGCGGGACTATTTTTCTTGCCCCTAAAAGGTTCAGGCGTAAGATATGGAGAATCGGTTTCTAATATGATTTTATCTAAAGGAATTTCTTTAATAACTTCTTTAATATTAGCATTTTTAAAAGTAATAACTCCATTTACACCAAGTAAATAACCCATTTTTAAATATTCACGAGCACTTTCTAAAGAACCACTAAAAGAATGAATTACCCCTTTAACATTATATTTTTTTAACACTGTTAAGGTATCTAAAGTAGCTTCTCTACTATGAATAACTACCGGCATATTATATTTTTCGGCCATTTGTAATTGCAGTTCTAAAAGTTTTATTTGCTCATCCTTATTTTCTTTAGAGTAATGATAATCTAAACCAATTTCGCCAATCGCAATAATCTTTGGATTACTTAAATTATCTTCAATAAATTTTAAATCATCTAGAGTATAATCATCGACATTTTCGGGATGGATTCCTAAAGTTCCATACATATTATCATAATTATTCACAAGTTTTAAAACTTCTTCATTACTTTTTTGACTGCAACCATCATTTATATACCGATTTACTTTATTAAGGATACTTTCTTTAATAACTTCATCAATATCATCATAATATTCTTGATATAAATGACAATGACTATCGGTAAACATTAATCTTCTTTAATCCTTTCAAATAAATTAGCTGGTTTTTCTAATCCTAAATTATACTCTTCTTCTTTTTTATCCAAAGCAGTAAAATCAGTATTTGCAATATTTAAACCTTTAAAGATTTTTTCCGAAGTTGTAGGAATAAAGGCTTGAAGCAAAATAGCGCATACCCTTATACCTTCGAGTAAATTATAGATAACAGTTTCAAGACGAGGTAATTTATCTTCTTCTTTAGCTAAAACCCAAGGCGTTGTATCATCAATATATTTATTACATTTCCTTAAAACTTCAAAAATACATTCTAAGGCTTCATTTATTTTTAAAGCATCAACTTTTTCGGAAACAACATTTTTTAAATTATTAATTGAGTCGACTAAATAAGCATCAATATCTTCATAAACGTTAGTATTTTTAACCACGCCATTAAAATATTTTATACCCATTTGAATAGTTCTACTAACTAAATTTCCTAAAATATTACATAAATCACCATTAGTTCTTGTAATTAAAGCTTTTTCGGAAAAAGTACCATCACTTCCAAAAGGAACTTCTCTTAAAGCAAAGTAACGAACCGCATCGACTCCATAGGCATCAATATATTCTCTAGGATCTTTATAATTACCTAGACTTTTACTAATTTTACCACCATCAATAATTAACCAGCCATGGCCAAAGACTTGTTTTGGGAGTTCTAGTCCTAAAGCCATTAAAATAGCGGGCCAAATAATGGTATGAAAACGGACTATTTCTTTACCAACTAAATGTAAATCAGCCGGCCAATATTTTTTAAATTCTGGTGTTTCTTCGGGATAGCCTAGACTCGTAATATAGTTAGTTAAAGCATCAATCCAAACATAAATAACATGTTTTTCATCAAAAGTTACGGGAATACCCCAAGTAAATGAAGTTCTAGAAACACATAAATCTTCCAATCCAGGACGAATAAAATTATTTAACATTTCATTCTTTCTTGATTCTGGTTCAATAAAATGCGGATGCGTTTCATAAAATTCCTCTAACTTATGTTGATATTTACTTAATTTAAAGAAGTAAGCCTCTTCGGTAACTTCGGTAACATCTCTACCACAATCAGGGCATTTACCATCTGAAGCTTGAGTTTCTGTCCAAAAAGATTCACAAGGCACACAATAAAGGCCTTTATATTCTCCTTTATATATATCGCCTTGATCATATAATTTTTTAAATATTTCTTGAACTCTTTTAACATGAAAATCATCTGTTGTTCTAATAAAGAAATCATACGAAATATTTAAACTTTGCCATAAATCTTTCGCATTTTCAATTATTTTATCCACATATTCTTTAGGAGTTACTCCGGCTTCTTTCGCTTTGTTTTCAATTTTTAAACCATGCTCATCAGTTCCCGTTTGAAAAAACACATCATAACCAGATAATCTTTTATAACGGGCAATGGCATCCGCAATTATCGTGGTATAACAATGCCCAATATGAAATTCTGCACTTGGGTAATATATAGGAGTTGTTATATAATATTTTTTATTCATTATTTTTCCTTCTTTCTATTTGTACTTCCAAGTCCACCTTGGCGTACTCCTTCGCCTTCATCTCCACATGTTAAATATTTAATAAATATTCCTTGAGAATATGACTCACCTTTTTGCACTTTATATACTTTATCGCCTTCATTTTGGAGTGATACATAAAAATGTCCTTCATTATCAGGATTATTATAAAAATCACTATCGATAATACCTACTTGGTTAGTATTTCGAACATTATATTTAAAACCCATACTACTTCTTACTACGAGCATTAACATTTCATCACCCGGAAATTTTGCTTTATAACCAGTAGGAATTTTTTTGATTTCACCTGGAGCAATTTCAAAATCTTCAATGGCTAGTAAATCATAACCGGCACTATGTTTAGTTTTTCTAACCGGTAATTTATATTCTTCATATAATTTTTTATCATCTTTAATATCTTTTTTAAATTGTTCAAAACTGATCTTTTCAAAACATCTTTCCATAATACCTCCTACAAAATATGCCTTAAATCACTTATTTTTTTAATAGTGATATATTTATTGCTTTCTTCATTTGTTTTCCAAATGGGTTTAATGCCTAGAGAAAATGCAAATTCAACATCGGTCTTTAATTTATCTCCAACATAAATACAATCTTCTTTAGCATAATCTTTTAAAATAATATCAAAAGTTTTTGGATTAGGCTTTAAATAATTATTATCCCCGCCATAAATTTTTTTAAAATATTTTAGAATGCCCATTTTCTCTAACCGCCTTCGTTGGCTTTCCGTAAACCAGTTAGATACAACGAATAAATCATACTTACTACTTAAATATTTTAAAGTATCTTCTAAGTATTCATCATCTTTTATAACACATTCTCCATATGCCTTAATGTAATTATCAATAAATTCTATAGGCAAAGAAGACTCGCAATATTGATTAATAAAATCAATTAAATCTGTTTTAACTAATTTATTCTTTACTTTTTCATTGGCATCAACTGCATCATATATTTTTAAAGGAAGAGATTCATCATAATCAATATTTAGCAAATCTAAAGCTTCTTTAACACTAGCAAGATATTTAGGATCCCAAGTAATTAAAGTATTATCAACATCAAATATTATTGCTTTCATTTCATCCTCCTTAAAATTAAAAAAATTCATAAACAAAGGACGAAGAATACTCCGCGGTACCACCTTTATTTATGAATTAAATCATACACTTATCGTTATAAAGCACGTCTGCTTTTTAGCTCCTCTGTTCATACCTAATTATCATCTTTATTAATTTTCACCAACCATTAACTCTCTTGAAAAAGATTTGATAATTATCTCACAAATTCATTGCTAACTGCAATTAGTTTAGCATAATAATGAGTTTTATTCAATAAAAAACCGTTCTATATACATTTTTTAAGTTGCAATGTGATATTAAAAATGCTATTATAATTACCATATTTAAAGGAGATAGTCATGTATTTTAATAATCCGTTTTATGCAAGTATTAATTTATATTTAAGAGAAATACAATCTTTATTGGACAAAGACTATACTTTTAAATTGACTTATAAAAGTGATGAAAAAAATATTCAAGATACTGTACAATTTAGACTTTTTGATATGGAAAGCGATGTAGTCAATAAAGATAATTTAATAGTGAAAAAAATTGCTTATCAAGGATATTTAGAATTTATATACGATAAAAGGACAAAACTGGTTTTAATTACCCATATACCCACAATTGAATATGGCAAAGTAACACTTCCTATTTTTACAAATGATTTAGTTATGACAATGATAAACATATTAAGCAAATTTTTGCCAGCTGAAGAAATAAAAATAAATTTTAAAAATCCATTAGAAGTAATAGTTATAGATAGAAAAGTAGAAGAATTACTTCCAGATATTAAAATGGTAAAAAATTATGTTTTATTAAATAAAATTAGAGAAAGTATAAGAATAGAAGAAGCAAAAATAAGAGGTCATATTATAAGAGAAAAAGAAAAACAAGACCGAATTTGGCGTAGTGAAGAACGAGTAATGGCTAAAAAAAGTCAAGTATTTGGAATTAAACCTGAAGATTACAGAACAAAAGAAGATTTTGAACGTGCTTTAGAACAAGTACTTATTCCTATGTGGGAAAAGAAAAAAGCCAATATTGAAAGACATTTAAAATTAAATGAAACAGCCTATAAAGAATTAATGTTAAAAGCAGATCCAGAGTTTAAATGTATTAAAAGTTTAAGTGAAGGTTACATAGAATATAACGAAAATTATTACGTATCTTGTGCTAGAGATGAAAGTATTCCTTCTAAAATAATTAATCTTATAAATAAATATGGTTATGATATTGAAAGTGCAAGTAAAAAAGATATTGATACTTTTTTAGATTATTTTGTGAATTGTGATTTATCAGGGAAAGAAAACTTAGTGGTTTTATATAAAAAAATACGTCAAAATAGCGCCGACGAAATCCACGGATATAACATAGCCTATTTAGAAGGAAAACAACTTTGGGATTATAAATATGCCGGGGAGACTCTCAATTATAAATTTTATAATATGGCTTTTAAAGATGAAAATTTGTGGGAATTTTATGGAAAATATTATCATCCAATCTTTCATTTAAATTATACAAATAAAATGTTTGAAAAAGGAATAAATCTTTTAATGCAAATTTGTTCTCTTCGAGAGAAAATAGAATACTATCAAAATCTTTTAAATAATCCCCGTAAAGCCACTAATTTATTTGTAAAAAATAGTACAGTTTCAGGATTAATTATGGATTTACCGGCTTGGTTTAGAATAGAAAGAGATACATTTAGTTCTATACCAAAAGATGAACGAGAAATTTTTAATTTATTAATGATAAAACCGGGAACAAGACAAATCAATTTGAATGAGGCTAGAATATTTTCTACTAAAAATGGTAGGACATTTGGTAAAACTGAAACTGATATTTTAAAATATTTAAGTAAGTCTAGAGATAGTTTATTATGGTGTAACCGCTTTATAATAACAATTCCTGACTCTTTAGCATTTGAAAAAATAAAAGAAATTATTGATTTTGCCTTTTTTAAAGCAAAGGAAGTAATAAATATTATTTGTGAAAGTCCTACTACAGCATATTTGGTGAAATCAATTATTTGGTTTAAAATGAAAAATATTGTTTATGAAAATTGTTACGAATCTAATTTATATAGAAGAATTTTTGTAAATGTAGACCCAAATTATTATTGTAATTTCTGGATGACTACTCCAGATAATAAAACATTTTATCATTTATATGATTATACTTCTAATTATAAATATCATCGCAAATTAAAATGTTCTTTTACTGATTATTTATTATGGCCTTATGCTATTGCTTCAGGAGTAAATACCGATAATATTTATGGTAATGATGGCTATCCATTTGGTAGCGGATTTGGTGTTGATTGGGGAGATAAGTATACGATTACTCCTGATGATTTTGAAAATTTAAATTATGACATGATTGAAGAACTTATATTTGGAAGTTATGGTAACCCAAAATATTTAGAAGAAGCAGAAAAATTGGCTAAATTAATTAATGAAGTTACAAAGGGTTATCCAGTATATCCTTATGTATACAATCCAGGAAAAGCAAGAGAAAGACAATTTTAAAAAATCACAATTTATCTAAATAGACTAGTAAAATTAAATACTATAAACATAAAAAATAAACTCGTAAATTCCTATAAAATATGGGAAAACGAGTTTTTTAATTTTAAACAAATATATTATTTTTATTATGAAAAAATATCTATTTAAACAACATCTAGTTTTTGAACAATTAATTTTTGAATTATTTTAGCATACTTTAAGTCTTCATCTTGTTTTTTATCACTCACAATTATGGCAAGTCCACTACAATCTGTAGAAGTAATAATAGGTACAATCGTAAAATAACCTTTAATATTTAAAAACTCTTCTAAAGAATTACTAACCTTAGACTCCCGATTATCAATTAAACTTTTATGCTTATCATCTAAAGACATATTAGCTAGATTTTTTAAATTACTACTGGTCGCAATAATTTTTTCCCGATCACTAATTAAAACTCCCACATTACAAATATCATAAATAATATTGCAAAATTCATCGCCAATATCTTTAATATTTTCAACTTGAGAATATTTTTTGATTATAATAGCATTGTCATTGGTATATATTTCTAAAGGCTCGCCATCACGAATACCTAAATTATATCTAATCTCTTTGGGAACTACAATTCTACCTAATTCATCAATTCTTCTAGTAATTCCACTTTTTGTCATATACTACTCACTCCTTTTTATAGTGTGAGTAAAAATATTTTTATTATACTTAAGAAGTTACTATTTTTTTAATTTAATTAAATATAATCCTAAGTTAATTAAGAAAATAATTATTAATAAAAGGGGAATCAAACAAAATAATATTTCCCACAAATTAGTTTGAGCACATTGAATTAGCGAAATACTTTCTTCATTAAATGGTCCCAAAGCTAGCCATAGAACGACGACTCCCACAAAAGTTTCACACAAAGAATTTATAACAACTATTATTTGATCTGTTTTTATTTTCTTGTTTTTTTCAATCTTTTTCATCTTAAACTCCTTTAATTATCTTTAATAGCCACTAAAAGTTTTACTAAATAATAAATATAATGCTCGGGTAATTGTTTATAAAATAAAGTTATTATTATGTTTTTGTGTAAATATTTAATATTAAATTTAGGAGATATACTCATTGTTTCAAATAATAATTTATCGCCCTTAATATTATTAGATAATTCTTCCGGCAAGATTATTTCCACAAAACGATCAGTCTTATTTATTCTAGTTATATTAAGCATCTTGCATAAATTAGTAAACCATTCTTCATACATATATATTTCCATGTCTTCGTCAATTTTACCAAAACGATCTTCTAATTCCTCTTTAACTTCTTTTAATTTTTCCAAAGAATCAATTTCGTTAATTTTTTGATGAATTTCAATTTTTATATCTTCATCAGAAACATATTCATCTTTAATATGGGTGGAAACTTCAATGAGATTTTTATTATCTTCATCCTCTTCTTCCACATATTCACCTTTAGCTCTTTTAAGTTCATCTTCAATTAACTTCATATAAAGAGAAATTCCGACAGAATCAACAAATCCGGCTTGATCACTACCAAAAATGTCCCCAGCCCCTCTAATAGATAAATCCCGCATAGCAATTTTATAACCACTACCTAACTCGGTAAACTCTTTAATCGCTTGTAATCTTTTAACCGCTATTTCATTAAGCATTTTCTTTTTATTATATAAAAGATACGCATAAGCCACTTTATCACTACGTCCAACTCTTCCTCTTATTTGATATAGTTGGGATAAGCCAAAATTATCCGCGTCATAAACTATTAAAGTATTAGCATTAGGAATATCGATGCCATTTTCAATTATGGTGGTGCAAATTAAAATGTCATATTTAAACTCGACAAAATCTTCCATAATTGTTTCCAATTCTTCTTTACTCATTTTACCATGGGCATAAGTAATTCTAGCTTCCGGAACAAGTAAAGATATTTTTTCTACTATTTTATCGATATCTTCAATGCGATTATATAGAATAAATACTTGACCTTTTCTAGATAATTCTTTATAAATGGCATCTTTAATAATTAAATCTTGTTCTTCAATGACGTAAGTTTGCACCGGATAACGATTTATCGGTGGAGTATCAATAATCGATAAATCTCTTAAACCGGATAAAGCCATTTTAAGAGTTCTTGGAATTGGCGTTGCCGATAAAGTTAAAACATTAACATCAGTTTTAAACTGCTTGATTTTTTCTTTATGTTTAACCCCAAATCTTTGCTCTTCATCCACAATTAAAAGGCCTAATTTAGAAGGCTTTATATCATCGCTTAAAATACGATGAGTTCCCACCAAAATATCAATACGCCCATTTTGTAAATTTTCTAAGATGTACCTTCCTTCTTTTGGTGTTGTAAAACGATTAAATAAACGAATATTTACCGGAATATCTTTAAATCTTTCTTTGATAACATTGTATTGTTGTTTAGCTAAAATAGTTGTTGGACACAAATACATAACTTGCATATTGTTAATAACCGTTTTAAAAATGGCCCGCATTGCTACTTCAGTTTTACCAAATCCAACATCGCCACATAAAAGACGATCCATGGGAATAACACTTTTTAAATCATTGCGAATTTCTGCGATGGCTTTAGTTTGATCTCTCGTTTCTTGATAAGGAAAACTACTAGCAAATAAAGCCTCTTCTTCATAATCTTGATAAGCAATGCCTTTAATTTTGGCTCTTTTCTTATATAAATCTAATAACTCTTTCGAAATATCTTTAGCCTTAGCTTTAATATAAGTTTTAGTTTTAGCCCAACTAGTGGAATTTAATTTATTAATTTTGGGTTTTAAACCATCTTTACTAGAATATTTATAAATAGAATTGATTTTTTCAACCGGAATGTATATTTTATCATTGCCTTCGTATAAAACCTGAATGTAATCTTTTTTTAAGCCATCTTTAGTTAAGGTTACTAAACCATTATAAATTCCGATACCATGATTTAAGTGAACGACATAATCCCCTTTTTCTAAATCATTATAACTTTTAATCTTTTTTCCAATATGAAGATTATTTTTATATTTAGCATTTATATTAGTTTCAATACCAATATCAAATTCAGAAATACAAACGATATTATTATAAATAAAACCTTTATTTAACTTTTTATTAATGATTTTTGCGGAAGGAATCAAAGACTTTATCGTTTTCACTTCATTAGGTTTAGATAAATAAAAATATACCTCTTTTTTTTCTTTTTCCCATTTATAAACTGTATCTTTTAAAAGTTCGAAATTTTCTTTAAAATTAGGAATTTCATGGGAAACTATATCCGTTGGATTATTAATGTTATCAATATATAACTCATATGAAGGATTTATATCTGATAATTCAAACATATACTTTTCATGTTCCTGATTATTTTCTTGATATTCGGCAATTTCTTCTCCTAATTTTTGATAAGCGGCATCTATTTGGGATTTATTTAAATAAACAACTATACCCTTATTGGTATAATCGTATAGCGAACTTTTTTGGCTAGTTTCTACTTCTTTAAATGGTTTTAGAGAAATTTCCTTTATTTCCTCCATCGTTCTTTGGGTATTTTCATCAAAGTATCTAATGGATTCAACCGTATCCCCAAAAAGTTCTATTCTAATTGGATGCAGTTCATTTATTAAATAAATATCCATTATAAAACCTCTAATGGAATATTCTCCGGTTGTTGTAACTAAAGATTCTCTATTATAACCATAATCATCTAATCTTTTTATTAATTCATTTCGATCAATCTCATCATTTACTTTAATTTTTAAAATACTTTCTTCTTTAACACTTGGTAAATATTTTAAATAGCCCATCAAATTGGTAACTATAATTAGACTTTGATTTTGTAATTTTTCTAAAACGTTTAGTCTTCCTAAAGTAAACTCTGGAGAAATAGCCACAATTTTAGAAGTTATAAAATCATCCATTGGAAATAATTCAACATTATCAGTATGATTTTTTAAAGCATTATAAATATTGTTACTTTCGTATAAATTACTGGCAACTAAAATAATATTTTGTTTAGTTTCTTTAAATAATTCTAGCAAGTAAAAAGCGATTAACTCATTTGTTAACCCATATGTCGTTTTTCCATTTTCATAATTAAAAAAACTTTTAAAATCCATACTTGCTCCTAATTATTATTTACTTTATGAATATTATCTATACCACCTATTATAAAAGCATTTATTAATTCATTAAATTTTTCAAAGTTTTCTTCAATATTATTTTTCTCTTCTTCCGAAAATCTTGATAAAACATATTTATCAGTAGGAATTAAACTACTTTTGCCAATACCAACTTTAAGTCTTAAAAAATCTTCACTACCTAGTTCACTAATTATAGATTTAATTCCATTATGACCACCTGAAGAACTATTCTTTTTGACTTTATAAGTTCCTACCTTTAAATCTAAATCATCTTGGATAACTAAAATATCATCTAAATCTATTTTATAAAATTTAACTACTTTACTTACGGCCATTCCTGATAAATTCATATAAGTTAAGGGTTTCAAAAATATAACATCTTCCCCTTCAATATTAGTACTGTAAAAATAACTTTCCATTTTATTTTTCCAATCAACTTTTCCTAAATAATTATCTAGAACCATAAAACCAATATTATGTCTGGTATTTTTATATTCTCTTCCCGGATTACCTAATCCAACAACTAGTTTCATTATTCCTCCTTAAACATATTTTGATAACTTTCGTATTCACTAATGTTTTTTACATTATTTATTTTAATTCCTTTACTAGCATCTTTCACGCATCTTACTAAAACTATGGAAGGTCTATTATCTTCTTTAGTTTTGATAAGTTCAATATTTTTTACATTTAATTTATATTTATCCCCTAATATGATTATTTCATCTAATCTTTCCACACGATGAACTAAATACAATTCTCCTTTGGTATTTAAATGACTTTTCGCTATTTTAAATACATCTTCTAAAGTTATAGATATTTCATGTCTAGCCAAAGCTAATGGCGAAAAATCATTAATAAAATCCTTATTACTAACTTTAAAAAAGGGAGGATTGCAAGTAATTATATCATATTTTTGATCTTTTTTAAATTCATCTATCTTTTTTATGTCTTCATTATAAATGGTTATTTGATTATCAAGTTTATTATATAAAATGCTTTCGTTTGCCAGTTCAAATATTTCTTTTTGAATTTCAAAGCCATCAATATGGGCTTGAGTTTTAGTTGAAAGAATTAAAGGAACGACAGCATTTCCACAACATAAATCTAAAATACTTTTAGTTGCTTTATTAATTTTAACAAATTCCGCTAAAAGAATAGAATCTAAAGAAAATTTAAAATATTTTTCATATTGATATATTTTTAGATTAGAATAATCAAATAAATCATTAAGTACTTTATTATTCATTACTATCAATTTCTACTTCTTCTTTATTACTACCAACTAATACCTTGCATTTTCTATTTAATATATCAACGCTTACAACTTCTCCTTCACCATTTTTGGTATTAATCACATCGCCAACACTAGGCATTCCCTTGCTACATTCTAAATAGTTTTCATCTTCATATTGTAAGCAACAAAGAAGTCTTCCACATAAGCCATTAATCTTTGAAGGATTTAAGGCTAAATTTTGATTTTTCGCCATATTCATTGAAATAGCGTCGATATGATTTAAGAATCTTGCACAGCATATCCTTCCTCCACATATACCAATACCACCTATTTCTTTGGCTTTATCTCTAGCGCCAATTTGACGAAGTTCTATTCTCGTATGATATATTCCCGCTAATTTTTTAGCAAGTTCTCTAAAATCCACTCTTTCATCAGATGTAAAATTAAATAATAATTGAGATCTATCAAAAGTAAATTCTGCATTTATGACATGCATATTTAAACCTAAATTTTCTACTAAAGATTTGCATTTTTCCAAAGCTTCTTCCGCACTTTTCAATAGTTTATAATATTCCTTGCGGTCTTCTTCTGTCGCTTTTCTAATAATATTTTTATATCCTTCACTATTTTCTGATGAAATAATGCCATTAATTTTACCATACTGAAGCCCTTTTTCAGTTTCGACAATAACGTAATCATCTATTTCATAATCGAGAGAACCATTAAAATAATAACTTTTACCCTGATCTTTAAATTTAACACTATAAGACTTCATTATTTATTTCCTCCATTTTTATTATAAATTTATCTAATAATAACCCCTCATTAACATTATAATTTATTTCTTGTAATAAGTTAATTAACAAATTGACTTTTTGCTTTAAATTTTCCACACTTTTACTCTTTAAATAGTCTAACTTTAGATTTTCTTCATCTTTTAATATTTTTTTATTTAAAGCTTCTATATATATATTTAAGGTTATTTTTAAGATTACTTTAATTTCATCTTTAGAAAAATCGCTTAAATATTCTTTATTATACAAAATTAAATCGGTTTTTTCTACTTCAACTTTTTGTAAATATTCTTCTACCACTGATACATACTTTGTATAATCTTCCTCACTTATTCCAAGATCTTCATAAGAATTATTAGCAAAATTCACTTCTAAATGTTGACACCGGCTTTGAATTGTTAATAAAACATTATCTAATTTAGATGTAAGGAAAAAGCCAATTACTGATCCTTCCGGTTCTTCTAAAAATTTTAACATCGTATTAGCTGACTCTTTATTCATTCTTTCAGCATTTTTAATGATATAGATATTTTCTTTGGTATATTGTGATTCTTTGGAAAAAAAGTATTTTAAGTCTAATATTTGTTCTTTTTTAATAAAATTACCATCAGGTTCAATCACTTTTAAACTAGGCAAATTTTGAATATCAATTAAATGGCATAAAGAACACTTATTACAATTTTCTTCAAATTCAGAAACGCAAAAAATGTTCTTTATAACTTTTAAAAGAACTTCATAACACTTTTGAATATTGTTAGTTGAAATTAAATAAGCATGAGCTAATTTTTTTTCGTGATAATATTCAATTAATTGTTCAAGGGTACTGCTTTCTATAATAACCTCCTAATTAATAATATAGAAGACAGCAAAAAGAGATAATAAACCAGGTACGCCTAATATAGAAGTAATCGAAATAGTACAAATATTTATAGGCAAATAAACACCAACATTTTTTAGCATAACATTAATTCCATAAATAATTCCAAAAGCAAAAACTACTTTTTTTAAGACAATACCTAGTTTATTTAGCACACATATCACCCAGTAAATTATATTTCCCGGGAAATATTTTTATTCCGAAATCTTTTTGCGATCTTCTAGCGCTTTATCTAATGTAATAATATCTAGATAATCAATTTCAGCTCCAATTGGAATACCATATGATAATCTCGATATCGTTACATTTTTCTTTTCAAATATCTTTTTAATATATAACGTCGTTGTTTCTCCTTCTATGGTTGACTTTAATGCTAATATAAGCTCGGGATTTTCTAATGATTCAACTCTTTTAACTAATGAAGAAATATTTATATCTTCAGGTCCAATGCTATCCATTGGGGATATTAAACCATTTAAAACATGATAGACACCATGGTAATTGCCAACTTTTTCAAAAGAAAAAACACTTTTATAATCTTCAATTACACAAATAAGATTTTTATCTCGATTAGTATCAGAACAAATATTGCATACATCATTTTCTGTTAAATGACCACAAATTTGACATGGACGCAACTTTTCCTTTGATTCTAATAAGGCTTTGGAAAAATCCTTAATATCTTCATTTTTTAAATCAAGAGTAGCTAAGGCCATTCTCTCTGCCGATTTATCTCCTACACCTGGTAGTTTTTTATAAAAAGATATCATTTTTTGTAATAATTCTGGATAAATCATCTTACATCAACCCATCTAATGCGCCAGCATATTGACCTAGTTTTTCAGTCATTGCATTATTAATTTTTATATAAGCATCTTTTGTCGCAATTAAGATCATGTCTTCTAATATTTCTTTGTCTTCATCTGTAATGGCACCATCTTTTAATATTTTTACATTTTTAAGTTCTTTTGAACCACTAAAAGTAATTTCAATCCATTCAGATTTACCAACAAATTCCATTTTTTCTAATTCTTCTTTTTTAGCTGTTATATCACGTTGAATTTTTTGGGCTTGAGCCATTAAATTTTGCATATTCATCTTATCACCTCCCTTAAATAATTTCTAATTTACTTTTATCAAATATACTATTAACAATCTTTTCTTCTTTCGGTATTTCCTTTTCTTCAATATATTTATAAACAGTTTTAGTTTTTAAATTTTGAATATATTTTTCTTTTTCTTTAGTCCATCTATCACCGGAAATAAAGATAATTTTATACATTTTATTAATTGATTTATTTAAAGAATCTTCAATTTCTTTTCCCATTTTATTTGCAATTTCCACATTATGAATGTTATTACATACCAAGATTAAGTTTTGAGATGACGCCGCAACTACGGTACTATCAATTAATATAGATTTTATTTTACCATCAACTTCAGTAGAAATAAAATCAGTTATTTCTTCTTTAGCTTTTTCTAAATATGTTTTTTGAGCATCAACAAAACAGTTGTTAATTCTAATATTAATTAAATTTTCTAAGTTATTACTTTCATTATCAATTTCTTCTTCTATTTTTTCTGACTCTTTTTTTTGTTCTTCTTTTATTTCTTCTTTTTTCAAAACATTTTCTATTTTAGAAGTTTTTTCTTTAACTGGATTAAAATCAGTCGAATTAGTATTAGAATCAAAGAAATCTAATATAATCATCTCTAATATTGTATATGAATCAACATTTATGTTAATTTTATTTAAACTATCTGCTAATTTTAAAATAAGATTTTTATAATCGCTAAAATTTAATCTTTTTGCTCCACCAGATATTTTAAGACTTTTAGCTTTTTGACTGGCAACTTCAATAACTTTTTTTACTAGTGTTTTATAATCAACCGCTCTATTGCGATATTCATCTATTAAATTTAGACATTTTGAAGTATCATTATCTTCAATTGAAGATAATAATTCATCAATATTTTTTTGAGATATAGTCTTAATTTGCTTTTCAATCAATTCTAAAGTAATTTTTTGACTACTTTTAGATAATTGATCCAATAAACTTAAGGCATCCCGCATTCCGCCTTCTGATAAGTAAGCAATTTCTTTTAAAGCATCATCATCTATATCTATTTTTTCTACTTTGCTTATATATTTTAAACGGTTAACAATATCATCGATCTTAATTTTTTGGAAATCATACCTTTGGCATCTTGATAAAATAGTTATCGGTACATTTTCAATATTAGTTGTCGCTAATATAAAAATTGAATGAGCTGGAGGTTCCTCTAAAGTTAATAATAAGGCGTTAAAAGCACTGGTTGATAACATATGAACTTCATCGATGATATATACTTTATATTTACCATTAGTTGGTGTTAATTTAACATTTTCTATTAATTCTCTTATTTCATCAACACCATTATTAGATGCCGCATCTATTTCTATTATATCGGGATTATCATGAAAATTTTTACAAAATTCACATTCACCACAAGGAGAACCATCATGAGTATTTAAACAATTTATAGCTTTAGAAAACACCTTAGCTGTCGTAGTTTTTCCTGTTCCTCTAGGTCCAGAAAAAATGTAGGCATGAGAAATATTTCCATTTATAATGGAATTTTTTAATGTCTTTATTATATATTCTTGTCCTACGATATCATCAAAGTTATCTGGACGATATTTTCGATATAAGACTTTGTATTTCATGATGCTATTCCTCTCCTAAATAATTATATCATAATCGCCCGTATTTTGGCTATTTATTCTCGTAGTTTTTGAAAAAAAGTATTAACTATTTTTTGATAATTTTCTTTTATATTGTTACAATCATTTGTTTGACTATATTTATTTGTTTTTAAATCTGATTTATCTTGTTTTAATAAATAAATAACTTGATCTATCCTTGATTCTTCAATAACTTTTTGACAAAGCTGGCAAGGTTCTAATGTAACATATAATGTACAGCCATCTAAGCGCCAATCTTTTAATTTTTTTTCGGCTTTTAGAATTGCATTTATTTCGGCATGTCCTAAAACTTTATATTTTTTTTGGCGATTATTATGGCCTTTAGCAATTACTTTATTATCTTTTACAATAACAGCTCCCACCGGGATTTCTTTCTTTTTATATGCTTTTAATGCTTCTTTATAAGCTATATTCATAAAATTCATAAACATTTACTCCTTAATTAAAAAAGCACACACAAATAGGGACTGATGTGGCTGCTGTCTTCCAACTCTGACCAGGTTACAGTATATTTGTTGTGCTTCTAAATAATATCATATCAATTTGTATGATGCAAATAATTTTAATGTTTCACGTGAAACATCAATTTATTTAAAACTATATTATTAATTGTTTTTTGTTGTATAACTAATATTATGTAATATTTATAAATTTGAAGTCTAAGCATTAAAGCTTCGATTTTATTATAATTTTTTTTATTAATTTTTCTAATATTGTTTTTAAATTTATTAACTAAATCACTATTATATTAAAATTTTTTTTAAATAGATATTTAATTTTTTGCTTTCAATAATTTTAATTGTTTCACACAAAAAGTAATGTTTCACGTGAAACATTACTTACATTTTTTATTTCCCGGGAAATATTATTTTTCCGGATTATTATTAGATTCTTCTAAAGAACTATCATCTTCAGATGATGCTGTTTCAATATTTTCTAAATTATTTTTTGAAGAATCTTCTTCAACGTCTTCGTTGTTAATATGATCAACAATGCTTACAGTAGCTACAAATTGAGCATCTTTAAGAGATATTAATCTTAAGCCTTGAGTAACTCTTCCTAATATAGAAATTTGATTTACCGGAAGTTTAATTGTTATGCCTACATTAGTCATAATAACAACGTCTTTATCTTCTAATACTACTTTAGCAGCAACTAAATTACCATTCTTTTCAGTAACGTTAAGTGCTAATACACCTTTGCTACCACGTCTTGTTTGTCTAAAATTACAAACCTTTGTACGTTTTCCATAACCTTTCTCAGTTACTAATAAGATGGTAGAGTCTTCAGAAACAACTTCAGAACATATACAAGTTCCACCATTTAAGTTTATACCTTTAACACCGGCAGCGGTTCTTCCCATAGCTCTAATTTCTGATTCGGCAAATTTTACCATTCGTCCTTGACTACTTCCTAAAAGGATAATATCGTTACCAGTAGTCTTTTTAACATCTAGTAATTCATCATTTTCCTTTAGGCTTATACATAATTTTCCAGTTGCCCTAATACTATCAAATTCCGAAATATCAGTCTTTTTAACAATACCTTTTTTGGTAGCAAACATTAAATATTTATAATCATCATCTTTACTAACTTTAATAATAGAATTAATCTTTTCATCTTTTTCGATTTGAAGTAAATTTATAACTGGTATACCTTTTGATGTTCGACTAAATTCTGGTATTTCGTAACCTTTAATACGATATACTTTTCCTTTATTTGTAAAGAACATTATATAATCGTGAGTTGATAAGTTAATTAAATGTTCTACGTAATCTTCATCGTTTGTAGTTAAACCTTTTACTCCCATTCCGCCACGATTTTGAGTTCTAAACGAATCATTTGTTGTTCTCTTTATATATCCTTTATTAGTTAATACGACCATTACATCTTCTTCAGGAATTAATGATTCATCTTCAATGTATTCAATCGCAGTCATATCAATTTTAGTCCGACGATCATCAGCATATTTTTCTTTAATTTCGATAAGTTCATCTTTAATGATACCTAAGATTTTATCACGGGATGCTAAAATTTCTTTTAATTCAGTAATTTTAGCTAATAATTCGGCTAATTCTTCTTCAATTTTACTTCTTTCTAAGCCTGTCAAACGACGCAATTTAAGTTCAAGAATAGCATCAGCTTGAATATCTGATAAACTATATTTGGAAATTAATTTTTCTTTAGCAATTATATCAGTTTCAGAGTCACGTATTATTTGAATGAAATCATCAAGATTGTCTAAGGCAATCTTATATCCCTCTAATATATGAACTCTCTTTTCGGCTTTATCAAGTTCAAATCTTGTTCTTCTGATAATTACTTCTTCTTGATAATTAATATATTTAGCAATAATATCTTTTAATCCAAGTGTTTTTGGGACCTTATTATCAATCATTAAGAAAATGATACCATAATTTATTTGAAATTGAGTATGTTTATATAAGTTATTTAAAACAACTTGAGGATTAGCTTCCTTCTTTAAGGTTATAGTAATTTTAATACCATCTTTTAAATCGGTATGATAATCAGCTATTCCATCAATAATTTTATTATGAACAAGTTCAGCAACTTTTTTCTTTAAATCATCAACATTTACACCATAAGGAACTTCATCAATAATAATGTAATGTTTACCATCTTTCTCTTCAATTGAAGCCTTACTTCTAATTGTAATGCTACCTCGACCTGTTTCATAAGCCTTTTTAATTCCACTGTTACCTAAAATTAAACCCCCTGTTGGAAAATCGGGACCTTTAATATATTGCATTAAACCATCAACATTAATATCTGGATTATCAATATAAGCAACACATCCATCAATTACTTCTCCTAAGTTATGCGGTGGTATATTAGTGGCCATACCTACGGCAATACCCATTGTTCCATTAACTAAAATATTTGGAAATCTTGATGGTAAAATTTCTGGTTCTTTTTCTGACTCATCAAAGTTTGGCCCAAAATTAATAGTATCTTTATTAATATCTCTTAATAATTCCAAAGATATTTTAGATAGTCTTGATTCTGTATAACGCATCGCTGCAGCACCATCACCTGCTATATTACCAAAGTTACCATGACCATCAACTAAAGGATTACGATAACTAAAGTCTTGAGCCATTCTAACCATGGCTTCATAAATACTAGAATCGCCATGAGGATGATATTTTCCCATAACATCACCAACAATACGAGCACTTTTTCGATGTGGTTTATCTGGAGTATACCCTGATTCATACATTGACCATAAAATCCGGCGATGAACCGGTTTTAAACCATCTCTTAAATCTGGTAAAGCCCGGGAAACAATAACACTTACCGAATAATCAATAAAAGATTTTTTGATTTCTTTTACTATATTATTTTCTTCTAATTTATCAATATTATGATCCATATAAACCTCCTACACATCTATATTTTGAGCATATTCTGCATTTTCTTCAATAAATTTTCTTCTCGGTTCAACTTCTTCACCCATTAACATAGAAAATGCTTCATCCGCTGCAATAGCATCATCAACAGTTATTCTTCTTAAAACCCTTGTCTTAATATCCATTGTCGTTTCATTTAATTCTTCAGCATCCATTTCTCCTAAACCTTTCATTCGGAAAATATCATATTTCGTATTTGGGTTTAAAGAAGCAATATAAGCATCTCGTTCTTTTTCATCCAAAACATATTTTATAGTTTTACCATGTTTAATACAGAAAAGTGGTGGTTGAGCCGCATATACGTGACCTGATTCTACAATCGGTCTAAAGAAACGATAAAATAATGTTAATAATAATACTCTAATATGAGATCCATCAACATCGGCATCTGTCATGATAATTATTTTGTCATATCTTAATTTACTTAAATCAAAATTTTCACCAATACCAGTTCCAAATGCTGTAATAATTGTTCTAATTTCTTCATTAGATAAAGCTTTATCTAACCTTGCTTTTTCCACATTTAAAATTTTTCCTCTTAATGGAAGAATAGCCTGAGTCATAGAATTTCGACCTTTTTTAGCAGAACCGCCAGCGGAATCTCCTTCGACAATAAAGATTTCGCATAGGGCTGGATCTTTTTCTTTACAATCTTCTAACTTTCCTCCAAAACTACTGACAACATCTAAGTCACCTTTTCTTCTTGAAAGTTCCCGCGCATTTTTAGCGGCAACTCTTGCTCTGGCTGCGGTCATGGTTTTTTCTACAATTATTCTTGCTTCTTCAGGATTTTCCATTAAGAAACGTTCAAAACCTTTAGAAAATACACTATCAGCTAATTTACGAACTTCACTATTTCCTAATCTTCCCTTAGTTTGTCCTTCAAATTGAGGATTTGGGTGCTTACAAGAAATAATCATAGTAAGTCCTTCTTTAACATCATCACCAGTTAAAGAATCATCTTTTTCTTTTAAGATATTAGCTTTTCTAGCATAATTGTTAATAACTCTTGTTAATGCTCTTCTTACTCCTTCTTCATGAGTTCCACCATCATGAGTGTTAATGTTATTAACAAAAGAATAAATACTATCACTATATCCTGAATTATATTGCATTGCTACTTCAAAAATAATGCCATCTTCTTCCCCTTCTAAATGAATTATTTCTTCATGAATTGGGGTCTTACTTTGATTTAAATATTTAACATATTCAGATATACCACCTTCATAATGGAATGTTTCACCGGTTGTATCTTCGTCATCACGATCATCTCTTATTGTTAAAGATAAACCTTTATTTAAGAAAGCTAACTCTCTAATTCTAACTTTTAAAGTTTCATAATCATAAATATCTGTATCAAATATTTCCGGATCTGGTTTAAATTCTACAGTTGTTCCTGTTCTATTTTCTTCACATTCGCCAATAACTGTTAACTTTTGAACAGTTTTACCACCATCAGCAAATTTTGCTTCATGAATTTTACCATCTCTATAAACTGTAACATTTACCCATTTGGATAAGGCATTAACAACGGAGGCTCCAACACCATGAAGTCCTCCACTTACTTTATATCCACCTTGTCCAAATTTTCCACCAGCATGTAAGACAGTATAGACTGTTTCAACAGTAGAAATTCCCGTTTTAGGATGGATTCCAGTTGGAATACCACGACCATTATCTTTAACAGTTATGGAATTGCCTTTATTTATAATAACTTCAATATGATTACAATATCCGGCCAAAGCTTCATCAATGGAGTTATCAACAATTTCCCAAACAAGATGATGAAGACCTTTAACATCGGTAGTTCCGATATACATTCCTGGTCTTTTCCGAACAGCTTCTAAGCCCTCTAAGACTTGAATATCACTCTCATTATAATGTAAATTTTCTTCTTTCATATCTATACCTCCGTAATTTCTTCGTCTTTAATATTGAAAATTTTACCATTTTTAATTATTTTCTTAGATATTTTATTTAAATCAGTTGTGGTAATAAAAGTTTGAATTTGATTATCTAAAATATTAACAATGTTTTTAACTTTTTGATTATCTAAAGCACTAAATAAGTCATCTAAAATTAAAATTGGCGTTTGGCCTTTTTGTCCTTTTATAACTTCTATCTCAGCTAATTTAAAGGAAAATATCGCATTTTTTTGTTGACCATTACTTCCCCATTCGGCAATATTTTGATTATCTAAGTAAAATATTAAATCATCATGATGAATACCATATAAACTTTTTCCCATGACTACTTCTCTATTATAATTTTTACTATATCGATCAATTATTTCTTTCTCGCTTTTATCAAAATCAGAATTATATTTCACAACTAGATTTCCTTGTTTAAATATTTTTAAATATAAATCTGATAAATAAAGATTAATCTTATCAATAAAATCTTTTCTAATTTCATATATTTTTAAGCCATAAGTAACTAATTTTTTAGTAATAATATCTAAATATTCTTTACTACTGTTACCATTCAGATAAGCTTCTCGTAAATAAAAATTTCTTTGTTTTAAGATTTTATTATAAATATTTAAATAGATTATATAATCTTTTTCTAATTTACTTAGTTCAATATTTAATAATTTTCTTCGAGAACTAGGCGATTCTTTAAAAATATTTTGTTCTTCTGGTTCTAATAAAACAATATTAATATTTGAGATATAATCACTTATTTTTGAAATAATATTGCCATCAATTTTAACTTTTTTTCCTTCTTTACTTATTATTACTTCATAATTATTAATGGTATTTGTTTCTACTTCTCCTTCTATTTTAGTACTTAATTCGCCATGTTTTATTAAATTTTTATCATAATTAGTCCGAAAAGACTTAGTAATTGATAAAGCATAGATAGCTTCGACTAAATTTGTTTTACCGACTCCATTATTTCCGTATATGATATTTAAATTATCCCCAAAATTTAATTTTAATTTTTCATAATTACGAAAATTATGTAATTGCAAATAGTTGATTTTCATAATTAGCCTTTCTTTTATGCGTATTTTAATAAAAAGGTATTTTAAGTACTCCTATACCTAGTTATAATTATATCATAAAATAGCGATATTTTAAACAAAATTTGTTATTTTTCGGCTTTTTAAAGTATTATTTAATTTAAAAGATTGTAATAACATTTTTTCTAAACTACTTTTTGATAAATTAACATAAAATTCTTGATTATTAATACAAGTAATTTTTAAACAATTATTTATTTCTTCCATATCTAATATTTTGTTAGCAACTAAAAATAAACACTCTTTATCTCGAAAAGAATTTAATTGTAATAAAATTATATTATTAGATTCATCAATAATTATTGGAATACGATACTTAACATTTAAAATACTTTTAGCACATTTTTTGCGCCCATCTAAACTACTTCCATAATAATTGCAATTATATTCTAAAATAAATTTTAAATTATTATTAATAACTTTTATATCATCTAATGTATAAATTATAGACTTATCGCACTGTTTTAAAAGGGCTACAGTATCATTATTTATTAAATAATTTTTCACTTTTCTTCTTCCTTTCCAAAAAATTTAATGTTTACTATAGCACAAAGAAAGCGCAAAATTTGTCGAATTATTTCCCGGGAAATAATTTTTTTAAAAAAAATCTCATTTTTTCAAACGAGATTTAATTAAAATTAATAAGTTTTAACTGGTAAGATCAATTCAATTAATGATTCATCTTTCACTGATTTAATTAAAATTGGTTTATCATCACTATTGATAAGAAGTAAAATGTTATCATCTTTAATAACTTTTAAAGCCTCTAACATGTATCTTGATGAGAAAGCAATTTCTAATTTTTCTTTATTACTACATTCAATATTTAATTTTTCTTCGGTTTTTCCTATTTCCGAAGCACTTGAAGAAATAACCATTACTTTACCATCAACTAAAACACGAACGATATTTTTGTCTTTGCTTTGTGCTAAAAGACTAGCTCTATCTACGGCATCATTAAAAGCTTTAAGATCAAGATTAATCATGTAAGCAAATTCAGAAGGAATAAAATGATTTGTATCTGGATATGTTCCACTTAAAAGATTAGTTTGAAATTCAACATTTTTGTATTTAAATAATATTTTATTGTTGAAAATATGCATTATAACAACATCATCAGTATCTAACATTTTTTCAAGTTCACTTACACTTTTACCAGGAATAACAATATTGATAGTATTGTTAACAATTTTATCTAATTTAACATTCTTTTTGGCTAAACGATAAGAATCAGTCGCAATACATTCTAAAGTATCACCAAGAATTTTTAAATTAATTCCGGTTAAAAGTGGTCTTACTTCTTGAGTTGATACTGCATAAACAGTTTCATTAATTATACTTTTTAAAACTTCTGATTTTATTTCTATTGGTTCTTTCGATTCATCTAGAACTATCCTTGGATAATCATTTATATCATAACAATTTAAATTATATTCATTGTTATCCGTATAAATTTTAATTTTACTAGTATCATCGGTATCAAAATAAATTATATCAGAAGGCATTTTTCTAATTATTTCCAAAATATATTTACTTTGAATAATCATACTTCCTTCTTTTTCGATTTTTTTAATATCTGATTCTGGTATTGTTACTCTAATAGTTAATTCTGAATCACTAGCAAGTAAACTTAATCCTTCCTTGGTTAAATCAAATTTGATTCCATTTAATATCGGAATAGTTGTTCTAGTTCCAATTGCTCTTGTAACGTTTGTAAGAGCTTCTAATAAAATATTCTTATCAATAACAAATTTCATTTTTCCTTCCTTCTTTCTTTTATTATTAATATTATTTTGGTTATTATAGTGTTATTAATGTTGAAAACTGTTAATATCTTTAGAAAAACTTATATTTTCCAAGAATTTTTTTAAACATTATTATAACTTAGCTTTAATTTCTTTCAACGTTTGCTCTAAAGTTGGATTATTTTTTAAATCATTTTTAATTTTTTCACAACTAGCGACCACTGTCGAATGATCTCTTCCGCCAAATTCAAGTCCAATCTTGGCTAGATTCTCTTCCGTTTCAATTCGACATAGATACATTGCAATATGTCTTGGTCTAGCAATATTGTTACTTCTTCTCTTACTTTTTAAATCTTCTACTGTTATTTTAAAGAAGTCCGCGACTACTTTTTGAATATGCGATATGGTATTTTCTTGATAAATATTGGTATTAACATAATCTTTTAAAGCTTCCACTGCAAAGTCTAAGTTAATAACTTCTGGGGCCATCATCGCCGTGTAAGCCAAAAGTCTATTTATTGTTCCTTCAATATGTCTAACATCATTGGGACAAGCATTAGCAATATATTCGATAACATCTTTGTTAATTTTATCTTTAATACTCGAATTTTGCAGTTTCTGTTTGATTATTTCACATCTTAATTCAAAATCTGGTGGATATATATCTACTGGAAGTCCCCAGGCAAAGCGACTTCGTAATCTTTCCTCTATCTTTTTTAAATCATCTGGACTTCGATCACTCGAAATAATAATTTGTTTATTAGCTTGGTGCAAGGCTTCAAAGGTGTGGAAAAATTCTTGTTGGGTAAGTTCTGCCCCGACTAAAAATTGGATATCATCAATTATTAACACATCAACATTGCGATATTTATTTTTAAAATTATTAGCATATTTTAAAGTGTCTTTTCCCGGTTCCATCTTGGAAATTCCGACATATTCATCGCGAAAATCATTACTAGTAGTATATAACACTTTTTTATTAGAATTTTGAGTTATATAATTTCCTATCGCATGCATTAAATGGGTTTTTCCAATTCCACTTCTTCCATATATAAATAAAGGATTTCTTGTAGTTCCTGGAGCTTGGGCCACATTCATCGCCGAAATAAACGCTAAACGATTTGATTCACCGACAACATAATTTTCAAAGTTTAAATTAGGATTAAGATTAGTATTCCATTCAACTGTCTGATATTCTTCTTCGATTGCTTCTTCTAAAGTTTTATTATCTTTTTCTAATATTTCATCTTCAGTTAATAAATTAAGTTCATAATTTTTTCCTGTTAAAGAATATAAGGTATCATCTATTAAATCTAAATATTGTAATTTCAATATTTGTTTATGAACAGCTAGAGGTACTTTAATGGTGATGGTTTTATCATCCATATTAATAAGTTCAAGACCTTTAAACCAAGTCGCATATGTTGTTGGACTAACTTGATCTTGAATCTCACTTAGAAATTTATTAAAAATTTCTTGTGTTTTCATAATACCTCACCCCGCTCTTTTATGATACCTATCCCAAAATAATTTTAACATCAAACTAATTTTAAATACAAGAAAAAAATTAATTGTTGTTAATTATCCACAAGTTTTCAACATAATTTTTGTAGATAAAATATATAATACATAAAGTTATCAACATTTTCAACAAATTTTTTTAAACATTTTAACATATTAACAAGAAAATCATTTAGCATAAATGTTAAAAGTGTTGAAAAGTCAAAAATATGCGGAATATATCGAAAAAAATAAAGAATATTTTAAACAAACTATCCCCAAAACTAATGTTAATAACTTAAAAGTTATCAACATCATAAAAATAATTGTTGAAAACTATAATTAACTAACTACTTAAAATGAGTCTTAAATAAGATATTTTCTTGACATATTGCCAAGATTAATATTATAATAAGGACGCTTACAGAGAAAGAGGTGGAACAATCATGGCAACTAAAAGAACATTTCAACCAAATAATCGTAAAAAAGCTAAAAAGCATGGTTTCTTTGCTCGTAAAGGAACAAAGATTATTAATAATCGTCGGAGAAAAGGTCGTAAGGAATTAACAAAATAGTTTCTTACGTGTTTTTTTAATTTATGAAAAAAAGAGATATTGTAAGGTCTAATATATTATTTAATGATATAATTAATAAAGGTAAAAGAATATGTAATAAATATTTCCTTATTTGCTATTTAAAAAAAGACTTTATTAAAAATAATTATGGTATAGCTGTTGGTAAGAAAATTGGTAATGCTGTTACAAGAAATAAGTTAAAACGACAAGTGCGAAATATTATTATAAAAAACATTCAACTATTTCCAAATTATCACAATTATATTATAATATGTAAGAAAGAAGTATTAGAATTATCTTATTTAAAGATGGAAGAAGTACTTGTTAGTTTAATAAATAAAGGAGAAATAAAATGAAGAACAAATTATTAGGAGTAATATTAGTATTTATTATTTTACTTACAAGTGGTTGTGGAGCTAATGATTATTTAAAAGATGATAAAAAATTAGTTCAATATGAAGTTACTGGTCAAAATTTACCAAATAACATATTATGTCAACCAGAAGATAAAGAATTATATGAAATATATGCAAAGTATAATGATGAATTAAAGATTTCTTTAGAAAAATTGCCAAAGTGTAGTGAATTTAAAATAAATTCCAATAAAGCTTCCGGAATTTGGGAATTACTTTTTGTTAAACCCCTTGCTTATTTAATTTTAAAACTTGGTGGTTTAGTGAAAAATATGGGTATATCATTAATTATAGTTGGACTTTTAATAAGACTTATCTTGTTACCATTCTCATATAAAACTCATAAGCAAAGTAAAAATATGCAAAAAGTGAATCAAGAAATGCAAAAGCTTGAATTTAAATATCGTGGCAGAGAAGATCGTGACTCTATGATGATGAAGAGTCAAGAAATGATGGAGATATATAAGAAATATAATGTGAAGCCAATGTCTGGTTGCTTAATTGCTTTCTTACAACTTCCTTTATTCTTTGCTTTCTTACAAGCAATAAATAGAGTACCAGCGATATTTGAAGATAAATTGTTAGGTTTTAATTTAGGAATGACTCCTTATGTTGGCCTTTCTGAAGGTAATTACTTATACATTTTATTAATTATCTTAATTGCGGCTTCAACTTATTTCTCATTTAAATATTCAATGCGATCAACAGGAGCGATGAATCAAACTCCGGAAATGGAAAGTCAAATGAAGATGATGACTAACATTATGGTTGTAATAATTGTTATCACATCATTTTCTCTATCAACTGCGCTTGCATTATACTGGATTGTCACTTATGCTTTTATAGCAATTCAAACTTTTATATTTCGAAAATTAACAGGAGATAAAAAAGATAATAACAAAGATAAAAAGGATAAAAATAATAAAGAAAATAAAAAGAAAATAAAAGAAAAGTTGGAAGTTAAAAGAGGTCTTAAATATGGAAATAATTAGTAAAGAAGGAAAAGAATTAGAAACTATTCTAACAGGTATTTGTGAAGAATATAATGTAAGCAATGATGATTTTTATTATCATTATACCGAAAATAAAACGGGCTTATTTGGTAAAAATAGTGTTATCAATGTTACAGCTATTCTAAAAACTGATTTATTAGAATATATTAAAGAATACTTAGAAGAGTTGTTAACTAATATGGGACTAACGGTTAATTTTGAAACTAAATTAAGAGAAGATGTTATGTATGTTAAAATATATTCTAGTAATAATCCTGTTTTAATAGGAAAAGGTGGCAATACTTTAAAGGCTTTAGAAAATATTGTCCGTCAAAAAGTAAATACCGAATTTAATGTTAGACCATATGTATCTTTAGATGTAGAAAACTACCGGGAAAAACAACAAAGAAGAATTGAAAGACTAGCTAAAAATATCGCTAGAGAAGTAGTTAAAACGAATATGGAAGTTCATCTAGATAATATGAATGCTTATGATAGAAGAATAGTTCATAACATTTTAACTAATTTTAAAGGTGTAACAACTGAAAGTACTGGCGAAGAACCTAATCGTCATGTCGTTATTAAACCAGAATAAAACCACTATTGCTAGTGGCTTTTTTTATGGCTTAATATTAGTTATAATTCTTTCTTTCCAACATATTGGGCACTACCTAGTCCTAAAATAAGTAAGAAAATAGTATTGAAGAACAATAGGCCTAAAGTATAACCAAGTCCTTTGCCAAAAGATTTAGCCAGACTATGATTTTGATAAATAACAATTATCATTGTTCCGATTAGAGCAATAGCGATAACAATTTCATTTTCAATTGCTGATAAGATAGATAGTCCAAATGCTAAAACTAAGAACCAAGGTGAAATACCAGAAACTTTATAATATACAAACATATTGTAAATAGGAATTAATGATTTCCAACCTTTTTCTCCAGCTTTGGTAAATAATTTCCACATAGCAACGATTTGTAAAATTGCTATTACTAAAGTTATAGTAACTACAACTCCTAAGTAAGCACCTACTAAAGTATAAAGTTCGTCTAGATTTGTTGGTAAATTATCCATAAATTTCTCCTTTCATTTCTTGGTATAATTATATAAATTATCTAAGGTATTTGTCAATTTTTAATGAAAAATGCCTTATTTTGTGCTAATATAACTATCGAAAGGAAAAGTTTCTATGGAAGATACTATATGTGCTATTGCGACTGCTCCTGGTATTGGAGCTATTTCGATAATTAGAGTAAGTGGGAAAGATGCATTAAATATTGTTTCGAAAATATTCTCTAAAGATTTAAAAAAAGTCCAATCTCATACTCTTTTATATGGTTACATTTATGATCAAGACGAGGTAGTAGATGAAGTGTTGGTAAGTGTTATGTTAGCACCTAAAACATATACTACGGAAGATATTGTCGAAATAAATAGCCATGGGGGTATCAATACCACTAATAAAATATTAGAACTTCTTCTAGAAAATGGTTGTCGTTTAGCAGAAGCTGGTGAATTTACCAAAAGAGCATTTCTTAATGGTCGGATTGATTTAACGGAAGCGGAATCAGTTAATGATTTAATCAATGCTAAAACGGACGAGGCAAGAAAACTAGCTCTTAATAATTTAAAAGGTAGAGTTTCTAAAGATATAAGAAATTTACGGGGAAAAATTACTGATATAATGGCTAATATTGAAGTAAATATTGATTATCCCGAATATGAAGATATTGAAGTCGTAACTAATGAAACTTTACTTCCCAAATTAGAAGAAGTTTTAAAAGATTTACAAGAAATGTTAAAAAATTCTTATAATGGTAGATTAATTAAAGAAGGAATAAATATTGCTATTGTTGGAAGTCCAAATGTAGGAAAAAGTAGTATTTTAAATCGCTTATTAGATGAAGATAAAGCTATCGTTACCGATATTGCGGGAACAACTAGGGATATTGTTGAAGGTAGTGTTAATTTTAATGGCTTTTTACTTAATTTTATTGATACAGCGGGTATTAGAGATACTGATGATGTGGTAGAAAAAATAGGTGTGGAGAAGAGTAAGAAAGCTATAGATAAAGCGGATATCGTAATTATTGTGTTAAATAATAATCAAGAATTATCTGCTTATGAAAAAGAATTAATTGATTTAGTGCCTTTCAAAAAGAGAATAATTTTTGTTAATAAGTCTGATTTAAATAATGTGTTAACTTTAGATAAAGAATATATAATAGGAAATACCATCGAAGCAAAGGGTCTTGATTTATTAAAAGAAGAGATCAGTAAGAAATTAAATTTAGGTAATATTTTAGAGCAAGATATGACTTATATGTCTAATGTTCGCCAAATAGATTTATTAAAAAAAGCAATTAAAGAAATTGAAAATGCTATTTTAAATATTCATAAAGGTACCCCAATAGATATTGTGGAAATTGATATTACTAATGCTTGGAATCTTTTAGGCGAAATTACAGGAGATACTTATAAAGATGAACTATTAGATACTTTATTTAGTAATTTCTGTATAGGAAAGTAGTTGATTATATGTATGATGTTATAGTAGTTGGAGGCGGTCATGCCGGTTGTGAAGCATCTAATAGTGCGGCAAAAATGGGGATGAAAACCCTTCTTTTAACGATGAATAAAAAAAATATTGCCGATATGCCTTGTAATCCTTCGATTGGGGGAACTGCTAAAGGAGTAATTGTAAGAGAGATAGATGCTCTTGGAGGCTTAATGGGTCTGGTTGCTGATATGAGTCATTTTCAAATTAAGATGCTTAATAATTCTAAAGGTCCGGCTGTAAGAAGTTTAAGAGCCCAAGCTGATAAAAGAGTTTATCCTAAAAAAATGTTAGAAGAATTAGAGAAAAATCCTAATTTAGAAATTAAAGAAGGCTTAGTTGAAAATTTAATTGTGGAAGATAATATTGTTAAGGGAGTAATTCTTAGTGATAATACTATAGTCAAAAGTAAAAGTGTAATTTTAACTACCGGAACTTATACAAAAGCCAATATTTTAATTGGTTCTGAAAACACCCCAGGAGGACCTCATGGTGAAGGAAGAAGCAATTATTTAAGCGATAATTTAAAGAAACTAGGTTTAAATATTAAAAGACTTAAAACTGGTACTCCTCAAAGAATCAAAAAAGATTCGATTGATTTTACTCAAATGCATGAAGAAAAAGGTGATGATGTTTATTGGACTTTTAGTCATGATTTAAAGCCTCAATATAAAATTAATGATCAACAAAAATGTTATTTAGTTTATACTAATGAAAAAACTCATGAAATAATTCGGAAACATTTAAAAGAATCAGCAATGTATGGGGGTTATGCCACGGGAGTAGGCCCTAGATATTGTCCTTCAATTGAAGATAAAATTGTCCGCTTTGCCGATAAAGAAAGGCATCAATTATTTTTAGAACCCGAAAGTATATATTATGATGAATGGTATTTACAAGGTTTTTCTACGAGTATGCCAAGGGATGTTCAAGAAGAAATGGTTCATAGTTTAAAAGGTTTAGAAAATGCTATCATAACGAAATATGCGTATGCCATTGAATATGATGCCATTGATTCCTTACAAATAAAGGCTAGTTTAGAAAATAAACTAATTGAAAATTTATTTACGGCAGGCCAAATAAATGGTACTAGTGGCTATGAAGAAGCTGCTGGTCAAGGATTAATCGCGGGAATTAATGCGGCCTTAAAATTGCAAGGTAAAGAGCCCTTGATTTTAAAAAGAAATGAAGCTTATATTGGGGTTTTAATCGATGATTTAGTAACTAAAGGAGTAACTGATCCCTATAGAATGCTTACTTCTAGAGCGGAATTTAGACTTATCTTAAGACACGATAATGCCGATTTAAGATTAAGAGCCATTGGTTACGAATTAGGAACCATATCTAAAGAACAATATCAAAGACTTAATAAAAAAATTAATGATATTGCAAGTTTAATGCAAGAATTAAAGGAAAATAAATTAACTATTACAAAAGAAGTAAAAGATATTTTTGAATCTTATAATTTTGAAGTTCCTAAAAGAAGTATGACATATGAAGAACTATTAAAAAGACCGGAAATAACTTTTAAATTTTTAAGTCAATTTCATGAATTTAATTATAGTGAAGAAGTAATAGAACAAGCTGAAATTGCGATTAAATATGAAGGATATATTAAAAAAGCGACAAAAGAAGCAGAAAAATTACAAAAGATTGAAGCTAAACAAATACCGGAAGATATCGATTATCAAAAAGTTAGAAATTTAGCTAGTGAAGCAAGACAAAAATTATCCGAAGTAAGGCCAAGAACGATTGCCCAAGCATCTAGAATTAGTGGGGTTAATCCTTCAGATATAGCCATACTTGCTGTTTATTTAAAGAAAGAATATAACCATGAGTAAAGAAGAATTTATTGAAGAATTAAAAAAATTAAATATTAATATAACTGATAAAATGTTAGAAGAATTAGATATTTATAAAAACTTTTTACAAGAATATAATAAACATACTAATTTAACAGCTATAACTGATGATGAAGATATTTATTTAAAACATTTTTATGATTCCCTAACTATTGTTAAAGCCATTGATTTAAATAAAATGGATAATTTGTTAGATGTTGGAAGTGGAGCGGGATTTCCAGGAATGGTTTTAAAAATAATATTTCCCCATTTAAAAGTTACTTTATTAGATTCTAATAATAAAAAGACTAAATTTTTAACTGAATTAAAATCTAAATTAAACCTTGATGTTGATGTTGTAAATGAAAGAGTAGAAGATTATGCTAAAAATAATTTAAATAAATTTTCTTTAGTAACATCTAGAGCAGTAGCAAACTTACGAGTTTTAGCCGAAATATCTTTGCCTCTTGTGAAAAAAGATGGTTATTTTATTCCTTTGAAGGGCAATATAGATCCTGAATTAGATGAAGCTAAAAGTACTATTTCTTTAATGATTTCAAAAATAGAAGATATAGTAAGTTTTAATCTTTATAAAGATGAAGGCATAAGAAATATTATAAGAATTAAAAAAGAAGCTGAAACAAAATTAGAAATGCTTCGCCCATATAATAAAATATTAAGAAAACCTCTTGCGAAAAAGAGTTAAATACGTTAGAATAAATTAGTAGAGGTAAAGGGGTAGATTTGTGTGAATACAGAATCACAAGTTTTAAATGTGCCTATAGAAGATATTATTCCCAATCGGTTTCAACCCCGATTGAATTTTGATGAACAATCTTTAAATGAACTAGCGGCATCAATCAAAGAACATGGGATTATTCAACCCCTAGTTTTAAGACGCCTTAATGATAAATATGAAATAATTGCCGGTGAAAGAAGATATAAAGCAGCGAAGATTGCGGGACTTACTTCTGTTCCAGCGGTTATTGCCCAAATGGATGATAATACAAGTGCTGAAGTAGCTATCGTCGAAAATGTGCAAAGAAGAGATTTATCTTCAATTGAAGAAGCAAAATCTTATAAAGCTCTTTTGGATAAAGGTTATTTAACTCAAGAAGATTTAGCCAAAAAAATGGGTTTAAGTCAATCAGCTATTTCTAATAAATTACGTCTTTTAACGCTTCCAGAAGAAGTTCAAAATGCGATTATGGAAGGTAAAATATCAGAAAGACATGCGAGAAGCCTACTTCAATTAGATAATGCTGAGTCACAAAAAGAATGGCTTAATAAAATAATTGATGAAAGAATAACGGTTCGCGATTTAGATAATCGTATAAAAAATTTAAATAAAAAAGTGGAAACTCCTGTTGATGATATTCCAATTATTGACAGCACGCCAAATATTGCAGCGATTAAAGAAAATGCTACGGATATTTTATCAACTAATAATCCTAATACTAATATTGAAACATCTAGTGAAAATAGTTCACAAGAAAAAATACCAAATAAGTTTTTTAACTTTTTGGAAGATGAATCTGTAAATATGAGTGTAGGAGATGTTAGCGGGTCAATCGAAAGTGCTTCTAAACTAGAAGAACCGGAAGAAATAGAAATGTTAGACTTTCTAGCTCCGAATGAACCAACTGTAAATCCAACGATTGAAAAAAATGAAGAGCCAATGGAATTAGAAAAAAGCAATGATGAAGTTAATTATGCTGATAAATTAGAAGAAGATTTAAAAAATCATAATAATAAGGTTAATATATCTAGAGAAGAAGATGAAAAAGAAATTAGATATACTGTTACAATAGATAAAGAATAGATAAGAAGAATGTTAGAAAATAAGTAATAATTTTTAACATTTTTTTATTGGTAATTAATTTTGAGCCTTTGAATGCTAACATAAAATTGAAATTAGAACATAAAATTTACTGGTGATATATTTGGAAATTAATAAAGGGGACTTTGTGACACGTAAAAGTTATAATCATGATACGATTTTTAAAGTTGTCAATATAAAAGACGGAATATATTATTTAAAGGGTGCTGAAGTAAGACTTTATGCTGATAGTACTTTAGCTGATTTAGTAAAATGTGAAAAGCCTAAAGAAGAAGACTATACTAAAGATGTTAGAGGTCAAAAAGAATTGACTAAAGATGATTTTTTCTACTTACCGGGGAAAATTTTACATATTGATGGCGATAGTGAATATTTAGAAAAGTGTTTAAAATATTATAAATATGCTGGGGTTTATGCCATTGGTAAGAAAATTAAAGAAGAAGACATGTATGAACAAGTTGAACTTTTATTAAAAGAATATAAACCAGATATTTTAATAATTACCGGTCATGACGCTTACTTTAAGAAAAAGGGAAGTATCAAAGATAATGAAAATTATAAGAATACGAAAAACTTTATTAAAGCAGTAAAAGCCGCTCGCAATTATGAAAAAAGCCATGAAAAATTAGTTATTATTGCGGGAGCTTGTCAAAGCAATTATGAAGAGTTAATTGTAGCCGGGGCTAATTATGCTTCTAGTCCTAAAAGAGTCAATATTCATGCTTTAGATCCCGCGATTATTGCGGTAACTATTGCTTTAACTGAAAGAAATAAAGAAGTTAATTTAAAAGAAACTTTAGAAAAAACTAAATATGGCAAAGATGGTATGGGTGGCATCATGGGTAATGGTCTTATGTATGTGGGGTATCCAAGATAATGAATATTGATTTAGTTAAAAATAAGTTGGCTACTAATTTAAATAAAAAAGTAGTCGTAACAGTTTATGGAATGCGTAATAAAATATCTAGGTATGAAGGTGTATTATACAAAATATATCCTAATATATTTACGATTTTATATAATGGCGTTGAAAAAAGTTTTACTTATAATGAATACATAACTGGTGATATTAAGATAAAATTTATTTAAAAATAGTTGAAAATTGTGGGGGTTTGTTTTACAATTAAATTGTGAGTATTTCAAGATAGGAGTGAAGATTATGGAAATTACAAGAGTGCGTGTTCACAAAGTCGATAGAGAGGGTTCAAGACTTAAAGGTTATGCTACTGTAACTATTGATGATTGCTTTGTCGTAAGCAATATTAGAATTATAGAAGGAGAAAATAGATTATTTTGCGCTATGCCTAGTCGTAAAGTAAACGATGATAAATTTGAAGATATTGTTCATCCAACTAATGCAGAAACAAGAGAAATGTTCGAAACAAAAATCTTAGAAGAATATAATAATCCAACAACTGAAGAAAATTAGTAGGGAAACCTACTTTTTTAATAACCTTTAAGGGTGTAGCTTGCTATGGGCAAGCCATCAAAAATCCACTCGTTAGACGAGTGGAATTAA
>CANQXW010000004.1 GCA_947627925.1 uncultured Bacilli bacterium
AAGCTTGCCTTTGTTTCTTATCATCCCATTTGCATTAGCAAATGCAAAAACTGACATTTTAAAAAAATCTTAACACTATTTTTTGCTTATTTTTAAGGAAAAAATGTCGTTTTTATCCTACTTAATTTTAATTACTAATCTTCCCTCTTTATTTCTAAAATTATAAAGGGCTAATTCATGATTTTTTTCTTTATATAATACATAACCTTCATAATCAGCGTTTAATTTATTACCATTAAAAACTTTCTTATAAATATTATCTTCTTCTTGAATATTTATGACTTCAACATCTAAAACATCTTCAATCTTTAATTTATGAAAATTTCCTTTTTCAATATCTTCTAAAGTAGAAGACATAGTAAGAGGAAACTCTCCTTGTTTAGTTCTTTCTAAAGAAGACATCGTACCAATTGTATTTAGTTGATCACAAATAGTTTGAATTAGACTTCTAATATACGTTCCTTTACTGACTCTTGCCCGAAATTTAATTATATCATCATGATAATCTAACAATTCCAATTCTTTGATAAAGACTTTATTTTGAGGTAATTTGACTTCTTCTCCACCTCGAGCATATTCATATAATCTTTTGCCATTAACTCTCTTAGCCGAATAAAGGGGAATATCTTCTAAATATTCCCCTTGTAAGTTTTCTAAAACGTCTTTTATTTGACTAACTTGTAATTGGGGAACATCCCTTTTTTCTAAAATATTACCGGTAATATCTAAAGTATCCGTTTTTATTCCCAATTTAATCTTTGCAATATATTCTTTTTCCAAAGATGAAAGTAAGGGAACTAACTTAGTATATTTATTAGTAAGACAAACTAAAATACCAGTAGCCATGGGGTCTAAAGTGCCCGTATGGCCAATCTTTTTAATTTTTAATATCTTTTCTAAATCATTAATGACTTTGCGACTAGTGGGTCCCGATTCTTTATTAACTAAAATGATATAATTATCCATTTTATTTACTCGCAATCTTTTTATTCCAAATAGAAGTATAATCTATTTCCTCAGTTTTCATATCATTAGGATCTTCTTTAAAATCGAGTTTATCTAAAAGTAACAGTAAATTAACTTCTTTTAAAGGAATTTCCACATAAAGCTTAGAGAATCCTCCATTTTGAGCATAATTAGTCAAATATTCTAAAGTACTCTCCCATATTATTTTTTGCTCAGTTTGATAAGATTTTAATAACGCAATTTCTTTAAGTCTTAAAGTTTTTTTATTAACCTCTATTCTTCCTAAACCAATTAATTTCCATCCGGAATAAATTTCCATAACCATAATATTTTGATCATTTTTAATACTATCTAATACTTCTAATAATTTTTGGGAATTAGGAGAAATATCTAAAACATCTTGAGGAGGTTTTTTATAAGATTTACTAAGAATTATTTCTAAATAAGAATCATAATAATCATGGCCATACATTTTCGTAAATAATTCATGATAAACATTTAAAATAAATTTTTCTTTTACCCAACTTATTTTTTTGTTATGAGTAATTTTCCATCGCATATTTTTTAACATAATGTCCCTCTAATCTTGATGAATTTTTTTAATAATATTTTCAATATTTGAGGCATATTCAATCGAAGTATCGTAAATAAAATGTAGTTCGGGAATATTTCGCACTTCTAAAACTTTAGCTAGTTCTCCCCGCAAGAAAGAAGATGCTTCATTTACTTCTTTCTCTAAAGTTTCATGAGGTAAGTCGCTAATACTCGTAAAATATACTTTGGCATAACTTAAATCTTTACTCGTTTCCACCGCGGTTAAAGTAATCGTTTTAAGTAATTCATCACGCGATTCTAACATAATAATATTACTTAAATATTTTAAAATATCACTACTAATTCTTTCAATTTTATGATTAGCCATGAGAAACCTCGACTAATTCAAAGACCTCTAGAGTATCGCCTTCTTTTATATCATTATACATTTCTAAAGTTAAACCACATTCAAAACCTTTTTTGATTTCTTTAGTGGATTCTTTGCCTCTTTGCAAAGTAGCTACTTTATCTTCACAAATAACAATACCATCTCTAATTACCCGAACACTAGAGTTACTCTTAATTAAACCATCGGTAACATAACAACCGGCAATATTACCAATTTTGGAATATTTGAATATTTTTCTGATTTCCACAGTACCAATAATTTTTTCTTCAAATTCGGGATCAAGCATACCAGTTAAAGCTTGTTCCATTTCTTCCACTAATTTATAAATAATCGTATAAAGACGAATATCAACATTATATTCTTTAGCTATTTCTTTAGTGATATTGCTTGGAACAACATTAAAGCCAATAATAATGGCATTCGAAGCATTAGCTAAAATAACATCTGATTCTGTAATTGTCCCAATACCACTTCGAATAATTTTAATGACAACATCGCCCACTTTAATTTTTTCAAGAGCACTACGAACAGCTTCTTCACTACCTCGAACATCCGCTTTTAAAATAATATTGACTTCTTTTTCGCCACCTTCAATTTTCTTAAATAAATCATCTAAAGAAACCACATCTTGTTTATATTTAGAAGCATTAAGATTCTTTCTTTTACTAGCAATTTCTTTCGCTTTACTTTCGGTTTCAAAAGCCATAAATTTATCCCCAGCTGAAGGATTATCAGAAATACCGGTAACTTCAACAGGCATTGATGGACCAGCTTCCACAATAGATTCGCCTAAATCATTTTTCATCGTTCTTACTTTACCAAAATACTCTCCAACCACAATAGGGTCCCCTATTCTTAAAGTACCATTTTGAATGATGAAAGAAGCAACCCCGCCAATATTTTTATCCATCCTCGACTCAATAACGGTACCCGTTGCATAACGGTTAGGATTGGCTTTATAATTATTAATTTCGGCGAGAGTTTCAATCGTTTCCAGTAATAAATCTACGCCTTCTCCTGTATGAGCGGAAATGTTGATAAATGGCACATCGCCACCCCAAGCTTCTGGGGTAATTCCTCTTTCGGCCATTCCCGTTAAGATTTTTTCCGGATTAGCCTCTGGTTTATCAATTTTATTAACCGCCACAATTATTGGGACACCCGCACTTTTAGCATGGTCAATTGCTTCTTCCGTTTGCGGCATAACCCCATCATCAGCAGCAACAATGATAATAACAATATCAGTTACACTAGCTCCTCTTGCTCGCATCTCAGTAAAAGCGGCATGACCGGGTGTATCAATGAAGGTTATTTTATTTCCATTATGATCAATTTGATAAGCACCAATATGTTGGGTAATCCCTCCAAACTCTCCATCAACAACATGAGAATGACGAATGTAATCTAGAAGAGTTGTTTTACCATGATCAACATGACCCATAATAGTTACTATTGGAGGTCTTTTAACTAAATCTTCTTCTTTGTCAACTATTTCAAATTCTTCAAAATTAGCTAAATCTTGGGTTTCTTCTTTCTTTAAAGTTTTACCATAATCTAAAACTACTATCTCGGCATTTTCATAATCAATAGAGTCATTTAAATTAAGCATTAAACCAAGACCCATTAACTTTTTAATAATGTCGGTGCCACTCACATCAAGACTATTCGCAAGTTCGCTTACAGTCATTCCTTGTTTGTATAAAATAATATCATCGCTAACTTCTTCATTACTCATTAATTTTTCTTTATGCTTATACATCTCTTTTTTCAAGATATTATAGTTCTCTTTATTTTCGGATTCGGTATCTTTCTTTTTTAGTTTTTGCCGTTTTGAAGTGTTAGATTCCGTAATATTCTTACTTTCCATAATATCCATGGCAATATTTTCAACCATTTCATCTTCATCATAAGTAATCTCATCGTCAGTACTAATCAAGTTTAAAACACTATCTAAGATAACAACACTATCATCATTTAGAATATCATCACCAGATGTGGCTTTAATTCCTAATTCGCTACACTTTTTTAAAACTTCAGCCACTGATAGATTTAAACTTTTAGCATATTCTTTTACACTCATTTTTTCTCCTCCTTATCTTTTATAATAAATTATTTAATTCTTCATAAATTTCTTCTTTAACTTCTGTTTCTAAAACTTTATCTAATATTTTACTTTGTTTGGCTTTAAGAAAAACTTCTTTATCTTTTTTTAAATAAGCTCCTCGGCCATTTTTCTTTCCGGTTAAATCAATTTCTACTTCTCCTAAAGGACTTCTTACCACTCTTACTAAATCTTTTTTTTCCCATTTTTCTCTAGTGACAATACAAGTCCGCATCGGAATTTTCTTAGTCTTTATAAGAATCACCTTCTTACTCTTTGTTACCTTCTTCATTTATTTGCGATAAGGTCTTTATTTCTAATTTATATTTAGTTAATTTACTAGCTAAGCGAATATTACTTCCCTTTTTGCCAATAGCTAAAGATAAATTATCATCCGTTACAATGGCTAAGGCTTCCTTTTTCTCTTCATCAGTTATATTTACAATAACATTTTTAGCCGGAGATAAGGAATTAGCAATAAAGGTTGCCGGATCTTCATCATATAAAACTAAATCGACTCTTTCACCATTAAGTTCTTTTAAAATTCCCGCAATACGGCTACCTTTTTCTCCAATACAAGCTCCGATAGCGTCAACTCTTTCATTGGTAGAATAAACCGCTACTTTACTTCTATTACCAGCATCTCTCGCAACACCATATAACACAATGGTACCATCTTGTAATTCGGGAATAAATGATTCAAATAATCTTTTAACAAAACCATAATGTTTTCTTGATGTCATAATAACCGGTCCTTTAGTACCATTCTCCACTTTTGTAATATATACTCTTATATTAGAACCCATTTTAATTGTTTCGCCAGGAATAATTTCAGATTTAGGCAAAATACCTCTTGTTCTTCCTAAATCAATATAATAATTTCGTTGATCTTCCATTGCTACAAGGCCTAACATTAATTCATATTCTTTATCGGCAAATTCTTCAATAATACTATTTTTTTCCGCTTCTCTAATTTTTTGGGTCACAACTTGTTTGGCTGTGCCAGCCGCTACTCTACCAAAATCTTTAGGAGTTACTTCTTTTTCAATGGTATCTCCCACTTTAGCCTTAGGATCTATCTTTAAGGCATCTTCTAAAAGGATTTGGGCATCAATATTAATCTCTGGTGGAACATCAATAACATTTCCTTCTTCATCAACTGTTTCGCTTCCTTCATCTATTTCCGGAACAACTACTAAATAAGAAAATACTTTTATTTCTCCCGTTTCTCTATTAATATCCACTCTTACATTAGTCTTTGAATCAAAATTCTTTTTATAAGCTGTTTGTAATGCTAAAGTCATTGCTTCATAAACAACATCAGGACTAATATTTTTTTCTTTAACTATATTATCTACTGCTTTAATAAATTCTTTACTATCCATCATTCTAAACCTCTTTCCTTACTTATTACATCTAATATGTATTCACTATCATATACATCATATTCATTAACAATGGGATCTATTATATGAGTTGCTTCCACAATACCATCCACATCAATTCCGCCCACTTTGTCTAAAACAACCGTTAAAAATTGATATTTGCCCCGCTTTTCTAAATAAACCTCATCCACAATTATTTCTTTTTCCTTTAAAGCTTCTTCCAAAGCTTTTTTTAATTCTTCCACTACCTTTACCACCTCAAAACTATAAATAAAAGTGGGCATTTTGCATCCCACTTAAATCTGTATCTAAATTATAGCAAATTTTTTCCTATTAAACAAGCAATTTTTGCTATTTATAGGTCAAAAACATATATGCCAAACAAAAAAGAAGTAAAAACTCCCTTTATGTTTAATATACCGAATTTTTAATTATTATTAATATGGTATAGAATATATACCATATTAATGTGTGATATTTTGGTATGTCTTAATATTAATATATTTAAAAACTTTTTTAAAGAGTTATTACTATTCTTTACACTTTTTATTGTATATTTACCTATTCATCGTTAATCATTTTAATAAACCATTATGGACAAGTTTAGTTTCACTTACCGCCATAAAAGCATTTTCATCAAAACTTTTGACAATATTAGTTAACTCTTTTAATTTATTATTATTAATTTGAATATATAACATATCTTTTTCATGACCATCATAATCATCTTTTAAAGAAATGACCGAAACAGCATAACCAGACTTTCTTAATTTTCTCACTAGTTTCTCAGCCCTATCTTTTAAAATAATTTGGACTCCTACTACTCCTTTAATATATTTATTGGATAACTTTGACCCAATATAAGTACCAGTTGCATAACCACCCGCATAAAATACGGCAATTAAAAACATATTCCCCGTTGTATTAATGGCCTCTCTAGCCACAATATACCAAATAAAGACTTCAAAAAAAGCAATAATAAACGGTTCAATAGTTTTTCCTTTCACAAAAAAAACTGTTCTTATCGTTCCTAAAGTAACATCTACAATTCTCGCTGTAAAAATTTGCAAACACTTTAGTAACATAACAGTCCTTTCTAGTTAAATTGTAAAAGCAACGATTAAGACCAAAAGAATAAAAAATAGAATAAAACCAAGGATAAATCCCCACATGATGGCATCGCCTGATTCTTCTCTTCTTTCAATGAGTTCATTATCATGATTATACATTTCACTTTTTAATTTAACATTATTTGGTTGTTTATCTTTTTCTAGTACACCCTTTTTATTATCTATCATTATTCTTCCTACTTTCTATAAAAATTATACCAAAAATATTTTAAAAATAAATATTTTCTTCCAAATTATTTTTACTAAAAATTATTTAATGTTTTTATCATACTCAATATCTGATACTTCATATTTTCGATGACTAGAAATATAATTCATGACTTTAATAGAAGCCCAGCCAATTAAAGCTAAAGCAAAGAAATACCAAAATCCAAAAAAGGAGAATGTTGGAGCTTCACTAGTAAATAATTCCAAAATTGCAGCCCCAGCAGACATCGAAGTAACAATAGTTAAGTTTTCCACACTCTTACTTGTAATATCAGATTTTAAACCATTAAATAAATTTTGGGCAGAAGAAACATAATTTTTAGTCATTGTCCATAAGTATTTGATATAATCAAGCGTATCTTTTAAAGTTTCATAACGATAACCTGATATAGCTAAAAATTCCGCTAACTCCGGGTCATTTTTGGCAATCTTTTCTCGAGTACCAATATAAGTACTCATTTGGTTAATTCGGCCATCAATTAAGTTGATAGTCTTCGCATATCCCTCTAATTTAGAAGTGAATTTCACAATCTCTGAACCCTTAACATGAGCATTTTCTTTAACTGCATCAATTTTTTCCCAAATAATACGATGTAAATTTAAATAACGATGTAATTGACCTTTAAATTCTCTAATAAAAATTTGTTCTTCAATATATTTTTCAATATTTTCTAATGATTGTTTTTTATTATTGATAAAATAAAACTTATCTCCTCTTAAAACATCATATTTAATATTTTCAAATTCAAAATATTTTTGATTATCAGTTCTACTCAAAAGATCAATTAAATCCTCCTTTTTAGCATTTTCACAAATAATAAAATAAGGAAAAATCGTCGTAATATTAGCAAGTTCTTTAGGAACAGGAGCTCCTAAACTAAATAAATAATTAAAGGCCGGAGATAATCTATTTTCATAATAATCTGTTGTTTTAGCCACATCAGCCAGTAAAGTATTTTCACTAACATTGTTATTATTTAAAACGATTAAGCCATCCTCAAAAATTTTAACACTAATATCAAAAGAAGTTGTAAATTCAACATACTCTTCTCCAGATACGCCATAATCAATTTTGCCTATTTCTAAGTTTTTATGATATTCTTCTAATTTTTTATGATTTAAATTAAGTTGGGTCTTGCACGCTCTTAAAAAATCATATATTTCAGTTAATTGTAGCATGGTTCTTTGAAACCACCCACCAATATAAATGTTACTTATTTTCATTTTTCTTGACCTCTTTTGTAAAAAATTTAGCATCCATGACATCAAAACCATAATTTTTATAACAGGCATGAGCAGCTGTCCGGAAATTTTTTGACCAAAGTTCTAAACAGACACAATCTCTCTCTTGGCAAATTTTATAACATTCATCTAAAAGTTTAGTCCCTATTTTATGCCGACGATATTCATTTTTAACACATACGTGATTTAAAATAGCATAAGTGTTCATTTCTTCGTACATGGTAGGAATAATTGTTAATTTAGCATGAGCTATAATTTGACCATCCATTAAACCTACTAAATATATTTGATTAGGATCATTTTCTGTTTCTTTAAAACTTTTTAGGGCATATTCTAAAGAAGTGTTTTCCGAAAAACATTCATTACATAAAGTAATTATTCCTTCAACATCATTAATACTTGCTAATCTAAATTCTACTTTCATACTAACCTCTATTCTAAGATAATTATATAATAGTTTTGATAATATAGGTTAAAAGAAGTTCTTATCTTGACGTTTTAACGTCAAGAAAAAAGGAAATTATTTTCTATTTCCTCTTCCAAATGTATTATTATTGGTAACATCTTGCGTAAATGACGCAAAACTAATTTTAAGCATATTCAAAGCATGTCTAAAACTTACTACAGCTTCTTCTTCATCAAGATTTAAAAATTCTGCTAATCTAGAAAGATTAAAATTTTTACCTTCCATGTAACACACAAGTAAAAATGTAAATATTACACTATCTTTTAAAGTTTCATTTAATAATAACCTTCTAAATCGGGAAATTTTTAAAAGTTCCATGGCTTTTAGATAAATATTATTCATTTCTTCATCGCTTAAATCTGGTATAGTTTTTGAAGTAACTTCTTCAAATGCCCTTTCAGAATCAGCGGGTTCTGGTTCTTCTGCTAATATAGAAGGATCAAGAGTTTCTACTGGCTCTTCTAGTGATACTAATTCTGGAGCACCATCAGGTTCTTCTATTGTTATAGAATCATCAAGAACTTCCGTTGATTCTTCTAATGATACCAATTCAGGAGCAACTTCATCTACATCTGGTGATAGTTCTTCTATTGATGTAGAGGTATCAAGAACTTTCGTAGACTCTTCTTGTACTACTTCTATAGTAGCATTTTCTTGTACCGTATTAGTAGTTAAATCTTTTTCTTTTGAATCTTCTAGAACATCAAGAGTTTCTAAATTTTCTTCTTTTTCTTCACGATGACTATTTAAGAATTTTAGAAGCAAAGGAGCAATTTGGATACTAAATCGGCGTTTTCTTGATGGCGTCCATATTTGGGCATTTAACTCATCAAGATTTCTTCCCCATCTTTGATAAATAAGATCTTTATTTGATTCACCTAAAGATTCAACGGCCTTTAGCATTTCTTCTTTAGAATACTTGCTAAACATAGGCATTTCTAAAATTGGTAAAGTGAGATTTCCATAGGCGCTAACGGATTTACCATCTCTTAATCTTTCCATTATACCTATTAATCTATCGTTTAAATTTTTAGCTAAAAGTTGGGAATCTTTATATGAACAATGGGAATTTTTAATCGGATGTTCTAAATCATCGCCCCATTTTAATTTCATTGCCGCTTTTATATTTGTGGGCAAATAATTAATTGCTTCGATGATTTCCTCCCTAGAATATTTACTTAAGGCTGGATCATTTAAAGGAGTTATTTTATCACTAGAATCATCTCTAGAACCAAATTCGGTTGTCAATAAATCAAAAATTCTCGGATAAATATTACTATATAATTGATATTTATGACTCGTTCTCCAAATAGGACTTCTAACCGGATGTTCTAAATCAGAACCAAAGCTAAGATTTATTATTTCTTTATAATTATCTGGCAATCTATCTATTGCCCAAAGAATTTCTTCTTTCGTATATAATTTAAAATCTTCATATGCAAAAATAGGTTTCACTTTATTTGCCATTTTTCCACTTCCTTCTATATTATTTTTTGATTTCGTAGCTTGTTTAGGAGATGAACCTTTTTTAGAAATTTTTGGTTTTCCCCAATTTTCAAGGCGATATTTACCTTGATTTGCTTTATTAGGCCAAATACTAACTTTTATAGGAGTAAAAGATGTATGATATTCAACTATCTCTATTTCGCCTCTTTGAGCTCGCTCTTCGAGTTTTTGCCTTTCAGCTTTTCTTTTCTCTTCCATTGCTCTAACCGAAACCAAATGATAGGCATCAGCTCCATTAACCTGAGCGGGAGATTGATTAGGTTGATTTTGAGGATTGGAATCAGAAAAATCTCTTAATTTCTTAGCTCTCGATGGATGTCTTAACTTTCTTAAAGCCTTCACTTCAATTTGTCTAATCCGCTCTCTCGTAACGCCAAATTTTTTACCAACATATTCTAATGTATGCTTTTTACCATCTTCAAGGCCAAATCGTAATTTTATAACTTCAGCTTCTTTGGGAGATAAGTATTCTAATACCTCAGATATGGACTTTTGCAACATGATAAATTCTACTTCTTCTTCGGGAGTAAGTTCATTTTCATCAGCAATAAAATCTATTAGCAAAGAATCTTCATCCTCACCGATAGGTGTTTCCAAAGATACCATTTGATAACTCTTATCTTTTAAATCCTTAACTTTCGAAACTGGTATATTCATTTCCGCGGCTAGTTCTTCATCAGTTGGTGCTCGGCCCAATTTCATTTCTAAGTTTTTTTCTACCTTATTCATATTACGCATGTTTTCAACAACATGAACAGGTAATCTAATAGTTCTCGATTTATCAGCAATAGATCTCATAATACTTTGCCGAATCCACCAAGTTGCATAAGTCGAAAATTTGTAGCATTTCTTGTAATTATATTTTTCAACAGCTTTAATTAACCCAAGATTGCCCTCTTGAATTAAATCTAAGATATCTATTCCTTGGTCTTGATACTTGCGTATAAATCCCTTTGCCACCCAAACAACTAATCTTAAATTAGCCTCGACAAATCTATTGCGAATTTCCATATTGTCGGGATTTTCCTCTAAAATTTTTCCCAATCGTTGCTCCTCTTCCATAGTAAGCAAGGGAGTATTGCCTATTTCGATTAAATAAATTTTAAGTGAGTTAGCGGAAGAACCCCAAACGCCTTTCAATAGAGCTTCATCACTATAATCGCGATCCTTAACTTCCACATTATTTATATTACAATAAATTTCCAAAAATAATAGTAAAGACTCTTCTTTTAAAACACCTTCTATGCCATCATTTTTAATTTCTTCCTTATGTTGAGACACTAATTCCCGAAATAATCCATTTAAAATAGCATTTCTCTTAAATAATTTAATAATTATTTCTTCTGATGGACTATATTGTAAATCTTCTAAAAATTTAGCTAACTTTTCTAAAGAATTTGTAACATTATCTATTACTAAATTATGATCAATAAAATCCATAATAATTTGTAAAGCGCGAATATAATCATCCATTATAAAAAATAATAGTTTTTCTTCAAAAATATTTTCTATATTAGAAAGATCATTTTCGGATAAACTAGCAATTACCTCTTGCATTTGGGGAACAATTAATGAAGAGAATTCATCTAAAGAATATGAGTTTTTAAAGCGTTCATAAAAAGTTTTAATAAAAGAAAAAAAGAAAGATTCTATATCATTTAGAGAATATGATTTAAGTTTTGTTAAATTTAAATTTTCCATATCCATCAATCTTTCTTTTAATATCATTCCAGTATCACACTATTGAGAATGAAACTTTTAAAAATTGCTTCTATAATACCATTTTTAAAATAATTTTACAATAACTTTTTACCATTTTTTTCTAAAAATTTTCATAATTAGCGATGACGAGTTAATTCATCTAATGATTTAGAATAATTATTGTTATAGTTTTTTAATCGTTCATTCCTATTTTTTGGAGTATCTATAGATGATTTTTCGGCTTCATAATATTGATGTAATTTACATAAAGCTCTATGATAATGATAACTTACGGCTTGAATCTTGACATTCAAAATTTGGGCAATTTCCAATAATTTCATTTTTTCATAGCCAGGAAGACCATAATAATGACCAATGACAAATAATTGTCTAGGAGTTAAAATCTCGTTTAAAGTAGCTTTTAAATGATCGGTGACATCTAAAGATATGACCTGATCTTCTACTGACTCATCCGGAGAAATTATAGTGGATTCAAAATCTTTACTATCACTATCATCATTAATATTATCATTTATCCGAACACAACCACCGATAGCAGTTAAAAGAGATAAGGCCGTATCTTCTTTTATCCCCATACATGTAGCAAATTCTTCAAGACTTGGCTTTCTTTCTAATTTATTTGCTAATTCACGGTAGACATATTTGGCTTTTTGAAATTTACCATAAATTATACTATTTTTAGGAACTGAAAAATCATAACCCATCGTTTGCACAAATTCCTGTAAATTTCTTATTACATATATAGGCATATAAGTTGAAAAACGATATCCAAGACTAGGATTATAATTATTTATAGCTTTAAGTAAACCAATAACAGCTTCTTGAAATAAATCTTCATGAGGAATACCAAAAGAAGAAAAACGATAAATACATCTTTCCATAAGCCCTATATTATAACTAATTAAGGCTTCTTGAGCTTCATTATTACCAGCTTTAGCATTTCGAATTAAAGCTTGCTCTTGTTCTAAAGATAAATCATTTGGCATAGATTTAATTTCTTCATAACTACAACTAGCCATTTTATCCCCCTCTTTTCAGTAAGACATATAATACCACAAAATTGGGGATTTAGCAAACATTTTCATTAATTTTTGTTAATTAACGATTACGTGTTGATCTATTTAATGATTGATAATAACTATCGCTAAAATTTTTTAATTGTTCTTCCCCTTTTTTGGGGTAATCTAAATAAGATGATAATCTTTTTGTTTCATAATAAAGGCGTAATTTAGTTAAAGCTTTTTTATAATATAAATCGACATTTTGATGCGTTACATGCCACAAACGCGCTATTTCTGATAAGCTCATTTTCTCATAACCTGGAAGGCCAAAAAAATGGCAAATGATAAATAATTGTTTAGGAGTTAAAATTTTATGTAAAATAGACGTTAAACGTTCAGCTAAATCTAATGCCATGACTTGATCCTCCACTGATTGTTCCGTACTTGTTAAAAAAGATTCAACATCTTTACTATCATTATCATTCTTAATTTTAGCATTTAGGCGAACGCAACCACCGATAGTAGTTAAAAGAGATAGGGCGTCATTTTCACTCATATCCATACTGGCAGCAAATTCTTCCAGACTTGGCTTTCTTTTTGAATCAGCTGATAATTCGCGATAGACATATCTAGCTTTTTGTAATCTCCTATAAACTTCACTACTTTTAGCAACCGAAAAATCATAACCCATTATTTGAACTAGGTCCTCTAAAGCTCTTTTTATATATAAACGAACATAAGTGGAAAAACGAAAATCAAGCTCAGGATTATATTTTTCTGTCGCCTTAAGAAGACCAATAACGGCTTCTTGGTATAAATCTTCATAAGGAATACCATAAGAAGAAGCAAAATGATAAGCATAATAATTAATAGTCCCCGCATTATAACTTATTAAAGCCTCTTGAGCTTCAGAAATACCCATCGCCGCAGCCCTTATTAAATTTTTTTCAGCTTCTAAAGATAACGTATTCTCTTGTTGTTTAATTCTCTCATAACTACAACTTGCCATTATAACCCTTCTTTTTAATTAGGACATATAATACCACAAAGTATTTACTTTGGCAAATACAACTTAATATTGTGAAATATTGTGAAATATTTGCTTTTCCAAATAATATGTGATAAATTATTACTAGATGTAATTGATTGTATTATGAAGAATAATTTATTTAAATAAAATAATTATATAAATGTCTTTTGATGTCATATTTAAAATATTTATAAATGAAGATAGTACAACATTAATGCTACTTTGTTTTAATAATCAAAATTGCTATTCTTTAAATTTTTGCAATAGAGAGTATGCAAATTAAACTTTGTATAAAATTCTTAAAAAACTAATTTAGTCAAAAGCATTAAATAATCAAAATTATCAAAATATATGCCATATGGATAATTATATTAAATTAATATTAGAAGAGGAAGTGATTAATTGTGAGTGTAATTGCATATTTTGATGAATCTGGAGATGACGGATTAAAAAATTATTCGAGTGAAATTTTTATTTTGACTGCAACGTATATGCATACAAGTAACTGGCAAGAAAATTATGATAAAATAAAAGAATTTAGACATTCTTTAAAAAAACATTATAATATTCCTATAAAAGAAGAATTCCATGCAGCAAATTTTTTTACGGATAAAAATCCTTATAGACAATATTCACTATCACCAAATGATAAAAAATTAATAGTCAAAGTATATGCTAAAGTTATTGCAAGTTTAAATATCAAAGTAATAAATACTATTATTGATAAAGAAAATATAACGAAGTCAGAATATAATGTTTTAAGTAATTCTTTAACTTATACAATTCAGAGAATAGAAAACGATAGTAATTGGAAATATATTATTATATCTGACAAAGGAAGAATTCAAATTATGAAAAAAACAGCAAGAGCTATTCGAAATTATAATCCTATAACTTCCATGTTTGATGAAAATTTTTACAAAAATTCACCTATAAAAAACATGATAGAAGATATATTAGAAAAGGACTCAAAAGAATCTTATTTTATTCAAGTAAGTGATTTTATATCATTTATTATAAATCTTTATTATAAATATTGCGTAAAAAATAAAGAATTGCCAAAAAGAATATCTAGTTGGCTTACTAAAGAAGACATAATTGAACTTATGAATTTGCTGAAAGATATATTTAATATAAATGCAAGCGCTACCAATGAATATGGTTTAGTAATTTATCCTAAAAAGTTCCAAAAAAAAGGCACCACCTTGCCCTCATTCGAGGATGGAGTGGTTCAATAACATTATATCATAAAAATATAAAAAATTTCAATATAATCATCTCAATATTGTTTTAGCATATGATCATCTCAATATTGTTTTAGCAAATATTATCCAACTTCATAATTTTTAATTTCGTGGAATCCTGTGAAATTAAAAATTTGATTATTAACATTTATTTATGTTTAACTATTAACTTAATTACTAAAATTATTTTATTATATTAAAACTCGAATTTAACAATTTAATTGAAAAACTCGAGTTTTTTATCTATATGGTGTTCTCGGGGAGAGTTGAACTCCCGACCCACCGCTTAGGAGGCGATTGCTCTATCCAACTGAGCTACGAGAACAAATAAACAAATACATTATACCAAAGAAAAAAGAGAATGAAAATTCCCTTTTTTAATCTTTTGCTTTAAAAATGAGAGTAAAGACAAAAGAAAAGACGACAACACTAACAATGGCAACACCAGAATTAGAAAGCATGTTTTGAAATATTCCTAAAGCTCCCGCTTCTTCATAGCCTGCTAAAGCGGAAGAATAAAGCATATGGCCAAAGTTCGAAATCAAAACCGTTGCTCCGGCTCCACACCAAGCCACAATTTTATCATAGATACCGAAGAATGAAAGGAGAGCTCCGATAACCGTTACACTACTAGTTATGTGACCGGGAGTAAGTTTGGTATTATCCAGTACTACTTGGCAAATAAGACAAACAAGTCCCGAAAAGAGAAAGGCTTTTAAATAGAGCATTATATAACCTCCAAACTAACGGCATGGGCAATCGCAGGAATAGGACTTTTTTGATTAACAAATGTCTGACTATGTAAAGCACCGGTGCCAATTATTAAAATTTTTTTATATTTCTTATTTTCCAATATTTTATTAAATAAAACTAAAGGAAGACAAGAAGGTCCAGAGCCACCCGCATAAGTTTCCTGACTTTTAAGATATAACTCACACCCAGCATCTAAATGTTTTTTTAATTTTAAGCCATAGCGAATAGTACAATATTCTTTAAAAATACTGCCACCAATACAACCTAAATCACCAGTTAAAATTAAATCATAATAATCCGGACTTCTTTTTAAATCATTTAAATGCTCATATAAGGTTTTGGCTGTGGCAGGAGCCATAACCGCTCCTAAATTATTGGCATCATTAATACCCAATTCTGTAACCTTTCCTATTGTAGCCGATTCAATTTTGATTTTTTTCATTTCTTTAGATAAAAGGATGCTAATTCCCGCCGTGGCTGTAAATGTTGAAGTATGTGGTCTGGGACTTCCATATTCAATCGGAAATCGAAATTGTTTTTCCGCCGTTAAGTTATGGCTACTTGTAACACCAATTACTTTTTTTATGCTACTACTATTTAGAAACATCGCCCCCACAATTAAAGATTCGGGGAAAGTAGCACAAGCACTATAAATCCCTAAAAGAGAGATGGGTTTATCAATCGCCGCATAATTAGTGGCGGATATTTGATTCAGTAAATCGCCACCAACTAATAAATCGATGTCACTTTCTTTTAATTGATTCTTTTCAATGATTTTATCAATAACTACTTTTTGCATTTTACTTTCGGCTTTTTCAAAAGTTTTTTCTCCAAAATAATAATCGTCCATTTTCATATCAAATTTTTTAAGACTACTATTACTTTCTAAAGGACCTGATAAAGTAACCCAATCATTTAAATAAACATTGTTGAATTTCAAACTAGCCATATAAAACCACCTTTAATAAAACTAAAAGAAAAGCACTCACAATTCCATATAAAATAACGGAACCCGCTAATTTAAAAACATTTGCTCCAATACCTGTGACTAAACCATCTTTTTTGTAATCTAAAGCCGCACTTTGGATACTATGGGCAAATCCCGTGGTGGGAATAATAAGTCCACATTTAGCTTTCGAAACTAAATTGTCAAATTTACCAATTGCAGTCATAAATGTTGCCAATAAAATTAGAATAAACGCAAGCCACGCATAAGAATCAACTCTTGCTAAACCAAAGGAGTTCATTAAAATATTGACAATAACTTCTCCTAGAAAGCCTACCGAACCACCCACTAAAAAAGCTACTAAAGCATTTCTTAATTTCGGTTCTTTCGGAGACATTTCTTTAACAAGTTTTTGATATTCATCTTTACTCATTATATCACCATTTATATTATGGTAATAATTGGTATAAGTTATGCAATAATTTTAAACATTAAGATAACTTCGCATTTTCTCTAAACTTTTCTTTTCATACCTGGAAACCATTACTTGAGTCATATTAAGTTTTCTGGCTACTTCACTTTGCGTTAAGTCTTCATAATAACGCGATCTAATAATCTTCCTTTCTTCATCATTTAAGACTTTAAAACTATCATCAACAAGGATTTTGGTATCTAAATCAATACTCTCTCCCACTGTTTCATAAAAACTTCGATCTTCATAAGAAGAATCTAAAGACATAATTTGGGAAGCACTATTACAAGCTAAATCAACATCTTCAATACTTAACCCTAATAATTCCGCTAGTTCTAAATTACTTGGTACTTTATTCATACTCTGAGCATATTTATAACGAGCTATTTCTAAATTTTTATATAATTTTAAGATATCTTTCCCCACTTTTATATTTCTGTTATTCGCAAGTAAATACATCTCGCCAAAAATATAATCATGAGCATAAGTTGAAAATTTAGTTTCACTATTAGGTTCATATTTTTTTAAGGCTTTTAAAAGCCCAACAATACCTGCCTGAAATAAATCATTTTTATCAACACCATAAAAATGACTAGCTATCTTCCAAATCATTTTTTCATTGTCTTTAACTACTTTTTCATAGTTCATTCTTTGCACCAAAATTTTTCATTATTCGCGTTTCTGAAGAAAATGTTTTAATACGTAATCTTCTTAATTTTGACTCTAATTCCCTCCTTACATTACAGATAAAAATATTTCCTTTGTAGTTTTTAACAAGACACTTTGTAAGAATTAAAGCATTTATTCCTGACTCATCAATACTATCTAAATATTTAAAATTATAAATAAGATTCTCTATTTTATGTTTCTTTAATACTGGTACTAAATAATTATGAATCTTATAAACAGACCTCTTATTTAAATTTCCCTTTAATCTTACAAAAAGTATTTCTCTCTTATACCTTTTAAACTTCCGATATTCTAAATCCATCTTTAACATATATTCACCTGCTACTTTAATATAGTGCAATTTTTTAATTTTTTAAACAGATTCGACAAAGGTTAGCATATGTTATAAAAATCCGACAAAATTAAACAAAATATACTTACATATAAAAAATGAATAAAGTCCAATCATTAATAGTACTTTATTCATAATTAGTTTATCTATATTCAATTTTTTAGTTTTTAAAAATATTCGTTATTCAGGAGAAATTATATATGGAGTATTTATATCGCCGTTGCCGCCTGTAATTTTTATATCGGACCTAAGATAGAAGACCGGACGAACCGCACCCGTACCGTCCAAAGCCTTGCCGAAGGTTACAGACCCGCTACTATCCACAGACCACGCATAGTAATAGCCGTTGTTGTACCAACCATACCTGGTCATCGTCCATTCATGATCCGTTGTTGGTTGGGAAACTCCTGATGGAGTATTATTTGCTCCATTTAAGCCATTTTGTATAAATAACCAATTGTTTGTATCTTCACTACTGGCATATAAATAATCACTTGCATACATTAACCCTATTTTGGCATTATCAATACTCTTTGTTCTTTCATTTTGAAATAATGTTGGGTTACTACTTGATGTTGTATCTCCCATATAATATTTTGGCGTATCTATTAATTTGGTCCATGTTTCTTCTTGCATGTAACTATATTTGTCATTTTCGATGAATATAGGGTTACCATTTGAAGTTGTTCCATTTAATCTCTTATATAAATCTGAATTTGGCCAAGTGATATTTGATGTATACTTATTATTCCATGCAAAATCACCATATGAACCTGTTCCTCCTGCTAATTTTGTGGCCTTTATTACTTTTAATCTTCCGGCTGTATCTATCCCGATTATTCTATACATATATGTATCCATATTATCTTTACAATCTTTTTGACTATTTGTTCCAAAACATATAAAGTTATCTGTTACTTCATCTTTTGTTCCTGTAAATCTCCTTAAGTCATCTTTTTTAGTGCCTATTGTTTCATTTCTTATACATAATTCTATCTCCGACTCTAAAGTTCCTTCTAACATTCCTTCTATTACTGTTCTTCCAGAATTTTGTTCAATCAATCCAGCTGATCCGCCAAACGTTCCTGGTTTAGTCGGGGGTGTTTCTGGTGCCTTTCCAAAATATAATGAACAATATACAGTTTTATTTGAGGTTATGATGGCTGTATGACTGGCATTATCAAATGATAATACTTCTTCAGCGGGTACTTCAACATGATTTCCATAATAACATTCTGCTTTCTCATATTCTTTGTCTGTTGGCCATGAAGTCATCCCTTCTTGTAATTCGCCATCTATATAATAGGCTAATGTACTTTTGGTTTTTATATTTTCATTATAACTTACTTTTGTTATATCTTTATCTCTATTAGCAAATGATCTAAATGTTAAATACATTATTGGTATTTCTATTATTAATAACGTTATTAATATAATTTTATATACTTTTCTCTTCATTTTCTTTCTCCTCTAACTTACTTTATTAAAATACGCATAACATAAATCCGGTACTTTATATTTCACTGTCATTTTATTATTTTCATATGTTATCACTGTTTGGGTAGATTGATCTTTATTATTACATTCATAATTTTCTAATTTATATCCACTATCTGGTATCTCTTGGATTGTATATTTTTTTCCTTCTTTTTCTTTCACTATTGTTCCTTCATTTGATTCTACTAAGGCTATTACATTTATATCTCCATTTAATTGATCATATTTGCTAAAGTCAATATTGTAATATAATCTACATACTATTTGATGAGGTTTATCTTCACTTATAGTTATTTTTAAATTTCCGTTTTCATCAAAGCCATAATTACTATACTTTACTTTATCATTATCTAGTTCACTTTCTTCGGGTATACAGTTACTCTTACTTTTTACTAAGGTATATTCTTTTATATCTACTGGGGCTGTTTCTAATACGACATATTCTTTAGGATTAAATATATCTTGAATATAATATAATAAGTTTATATCAGTATTAGTATCTAAAGGAGATGTATCTCCTTTGGCAAATTCTCCTATTTTAGTACTTAATATAGGTAGTTCATTACTACTACTATAATAGGCATATGAATTATGTGATGAAATAAGCCAAATAACTTGGACTATAATTACTAATGCAATTATTATTAAACTTTTATATTCTTTAATAGTATTTAAGATTTTACTCTCCTTTATTTTCATTTAAACCATTCCTTTGTGTTGCAAATACTGAAATTAATAATGCAATAAAATATGGAGTATTGATAATACCCTCTATATAATAAAAGTATAGCAAATTTAAAAGAGCCTTGTCAATGCCCTTTTTATAAAAATGAAAGATAAAATACCTTATAATGTAAGCGTGATGACAAATGGAATTTAAAGCAAATAAATACAAACCCAGTGAAACATTTAAATTTATTAGACAATGTTCAGGTGTTACCCAAAAAGAACTGGCTAAACAAATGGGCAAATCTCTTTATTGGGTAAAAAAGAATGAACAAGATGTAACTAGATATTATTTTGAAGATTTATTAAAAATGGCTAACTTGTTTGATATAGAAATTATTGTTAGAAAGAAATAATTTCTTTTTTTATTCATAAAAAAGCAGAAGATTATTTTGCTTCTGTTTCTTTAATTTTATTAATTGCATTTTCTACTACTTCTTCATCAGGAATCATTACATATAATTTATTATTTTTATAAGAATATGTATATTCATAGCCATCAGTACCAGTTAATATTTGACTTTCTATTTGCCAATTTCTAGGCCTTTGAATTTCTTTTTTAACAAAACCTAACATAACACTTTGACTAGCATTAGTCGTAAATGATCCTTCTAAAGTTTTAAGTAAACTATTATATTTAGTAATAATAGCTTTACTTCTGGCTTTATTAATCACGGCTTCTAAAACTTTAATTTGATTTTTACCTCTACCTAAATCTCCCCCAGTGACATGATGTCTTTCTCTTACAAAAGATAAAGCTCTTTCTCCATCTAAAGTTATTTCTCCTTGTGGATATTTAAAATTATCTTCGGAAGTGAATGTTTCATCATTATAAACCGTTACTCCTTCTAAAACATCAATGGCTTTAATAACAGATGTAAAGTTAACTTTAACATAATAATTAATTTTGGTATCCAGTAATTTTTCAATGGCATAAATACTCGAATCTACTCCATATATTCCCGCATGGGTTAATTTATCTTTCATACTATTATTATTAATATTAATATAATAATCTCTTGGTATCCAAGTAATTAAAACTTTTTCCGTAACCGGATTAACAGTTACTACAATATTAACATCACTTCTTGATGTTTGATTAATTTTACCAAATGTATCAATACCACTTATATAAACATTAAATGGTTCTTTATTAATATTAATAGCATCTTCAATATTATTAATATCATCTTTTATTTCAATTTGATATATATTATTTAAATTATTATAATCATCCACATTATTTTCTTTTAAAATATTAAGTTCACTATCTTCTAAAATAATTCCGGCAACATTTTCATCTAATAAATTACTAACTAAAGTATCTGTATCTTCATAATCTTTAAATTCTGGATCAATCTTTTTTTGAATACTACTTCTCGCACTTTCTAAAGATGAGGCCATACTTACTTCATTAATACCAATTACTTCGCCATCTAAATCATCTATCTTTTTATAAGAAGCACTATTTAAAACTAAAACATTATAAGTTTTTAAATCATAATTATCTTTATTTAAACTAAATAAAAATCCCATTGTATTAAATAAATATACTTCGCCAAAAATAGTTATACCAATAATAGCCATACTACATAAATTACCTAGCATACGCCATATTCTCGTTCTATTAAAATTAAGTAAAATTATACCTAAAACAATAAAAGCGGTAATAGCTATTGCTATTAAAGTCCAAGCAAGAGGAATCACATTTAAATAAATAATGGCTCCAAAAAGAAGAGTTAATACTCCCAATAAAATAAGTGTTAATAATTTACTAAATTTATGTTTCTTTTTTTTCTTGATTGTACCCATAAGAAAAACTCCTCGTATCTTAATTATAACAAACATCTAATTGTTAACAAAAAAATAAGCGTTTTTAGTTAACGCTTATTTGACTATTTATTAGTATAAAAACTAGAGTGAGCTCTCTAGTTCTTTTTTAAGTTCCTCTTATGGTGGGAATCACCGCTTTTTTAAGTTCCTCTTATGGTGGGAATCACCGCTTTTTTAAGTTCCTCTTATATAGTGGGAATCACTAGCTTTTTTAATACTTAATTACTTAATTACTTAATTAAGTACTATTAATATACTACAAAATTATTACTATGTCAATTGGTTTAAATTTGTTCTAATTTAGGCATGGCAGCTACTTGCTCACCAGTATTTAGTATTTCACCCGTAACTGTACTAGATCCTACTACTGTTTCTGTGGTGCCAATATCACTTGATATATTATTTTTAGAATCCCAATATGAGGAAACATCACAGCTGGCTGAGTATGGTCTTGGATTAGGCATCTCTAATTTAACAATCATCGGAATTTTAAACGCTGTTCCAAAGGCGACGCAAGTACCAGGTTGTAATATTTTCATTTTTTCAATAACATCAGCACTGATATTAGGAAGCATTTCTTCAATATATTTAATATCTTTAGGGTGGGTCATTTTAAAGATTAAAAAGTTGGAACATTGGGCAATAACAGTATCGGATATTTCTACTGGTCTTTGACTAATAATATCTAAAATAACCCCATATTTACGTCCTTCTTTAGCAATCCGATCAAAAATATTATATCCTAGTAAGAAGACATCATTATCTTGTTGAATATAACGATGGGCTTCTTCTAAAAATAAATGGAATGGCACAGTTGCTCTACTAGCATTATCTTTAGCAAAATCAAAGATAATCCGTGAATATATTTTAACTAAAGCTTTAGCATAAGCATCATCTAAAGTCTCTAAATTAATATTAATAATTTGCGATTTATGATTATCTTTACTAACCAAACTAGTTATAAACTTAGCAGGAGAAACAAATTTATCTCCAGTAAAGAATTTACCCATTTCATTATGTAAAATATTATTAAGTCTTACTCTTAATAATTGGGCATCATCATGCATATTTTTATTTTGATTAAATCCTTCACTAATTAAAGTAAATTCTAAAGCTTTAGCTAAATCATTTAAAGTATAAACAGCATCATTAACAACATCTAAATCTTCAATATCTTCTTTAATATATTTTAAAATATAATCCGTAATTAAGACTTCTTCTCCAAAATGACCATGATTATCAATTTGGAAACATTCACTAAAACTTCTTGTATAACCAACACCTGGGATAACAGCATCTAAATTAAATTCTTTAGTATGGCAAGTATCAATAATTGTAAAGATATCATCTTTCTTTTGTCTTGCGGTATTAGGACTATATAAAATAGTGATTAAAGCTTTAGCAATAATATTATTTTTATATTCATTAGCGGCTTCATTATCCGTGGCAAATATTTTAGCATATTTCATCGCTCTATCAATTATGGTTAGTTGAGAGTGCTTATCGGCTTGAAGTAAAACTCCTAAATCATCAACTTTTAATAAATTTAAAGGAATGTTAATTAAAACATCAGTGTCATCTTGAGGATGTGCTGTCACAAATTTATAATTGTAATAAGGACTAATTGCGTTAATATTTTTAAAAGCATTTTTATATTCGCCAAAAGAATCAAAGAAAATTAAATTGGCATTATAAGCCAAAGCATTTTTATTACTTAAAATATTTTGGACTACTCTAGATACTCCACAAGATTTACCAGAACCTGAGTTACCAAAAATACACATATGATTAGCAAATAAATCATTAATATTCGGACAAACATTAAAGTTTTTATAGGTAGCACTAGCTCCTAAAACAAAGTTTTTGTTAGATTCTCTTCCGACTAATTCATATAATTCTTCCGTATTAATAACTCTTATTTTACTATTTAAACTAGCTTTTCTAAGTAAACCATTATTATAATGACCATTTATATATTCCCCTAGAAAACGAACTTCAATTTCTTTTTCTTTAAGTTCGACAATCTCGCCTAAAATCTTTTGATCACCATTTTCAAAAATTAAATGCAAATTAAGTAAATCGCCCGCTGCTTCTGACCCTCCTAAATTTTCAATAAACGCTACATTATCACTTATGTATAATATTTTTCCAAACATTATTATATCCCTTTCTAACTTCTTCTAACTTAAAAGAGTACTTATAGTGGCTTCTTCATCAGCAATAAGCCTTTGATAATAATATATATTATTTTGAGCCTGGGCTTTTTTCCTATCATTTTCCTCTTTATTATCGTCATTATCTTGTAAACTAGTAATTTGATTATATCGTATACTACTAATTTGTCTTTCATAACTTTGAATATTTTGAATATGGTCTGCTGCACTTATGATATTTTGTAATTTTTTTTGTAAAACAGCAATACTACCATTAATACTAGTTGAAGATATAACATCTTGTAATTTATTTTTAGCCAACTTATTAACTTTAGTTGATAAAATACTCGTATTTAAACTATCTTTTATACTACTTAAATTATGCTTTTCTAAATCTTTCATGGCATTAGTCGCAGTTGTTTTTAAATTGGCCGTAGCCACATTAGAATATGTACTCATCTAAATTCTCCATTCTAACTATCCATCCGACGATAATTCATTGTAACATTTTCTAAATATTCTTCAATATTTTTATATTTACTTATTAAAACTTCATAATTTTCCTGAAATGTAGAATACATATTGGCAAAATAATCTCTAGTTGGTGAATCCCAACTACCCGTACTAGTAACACTTTTAAAAGAAGAATCAACGGAATCCATTAAAGCCATCATATCATGAAATTTTTCCACCATATTAGATTTATAATTGTCTAAAGCCTCGTAATCACAATACATATATATCTCTCATTTCAAAACGATGCTTTTATTTCCATAAGCATCATCAAGCGTTGTTATTGCTGTAGTATAACCTGTTATATATTCTTGATATTTATTTAATGACTCTTGAAATTCTTTTACTTCTTCGAAAAATTCTTCCATTTTCGTTTCAAAAGTATCATGGTCACTACCTTCCCAAATAGAAGCAATATCACCCATTATAATTTTCACACTATCAATATCTAATTCAAAACTATCTATGGATTCAATAATTTTATTTTTATTACTATTTAATGATCCTGTATTAACTGCTACATCCATAATTCAACGCCCTTTCATAAATAAGACTTAAAAATTTTTTTAAATCTTATTTATGAAAACCACAATATTGTGGTTTTCTTATTCTTATTATGCACTTGCGCCAGAATCGGCAGTTTGAGCATTTTCGCCAGCTTGCTTAATATTGCTTATGCAACGATTTAAATCAGTATTAATAGTTTCCATGTTAGTATCAACTATGCTTTTTAAAGTTTCATAAGTACTTGCAGCAGCATTTCCTTCCCAACATTCTTCGGTTCCATTACCAATACGTGCTAAATGAGAATCAATATTTGATTTGAAAACTGATAAATTTTCTCTAATACTATCTAATTCTTCACCAATACTAACAATTGTAGCATAATCGTAAGTTACATAATCAGTATCAATTGTTTTTGCATCAAAATTACTTAAATCAACTTTTGTAATTTCTCCTAATCCATCAAGTGCACTACCTAAGTTATCTGTTTCTAATTGACCAACTTGCGTATTTAATTCAGTCATAGAACTTTGAAATTCAGCCATAAAACTATTAGCAAATGCCACAAAAGCATCATGAGTAGTAACAAAATTATCAAAGTTTGCTTTAGCAGCACTACCTGTCCATACTCCAGGTTGCATAAGAGCATCGATTTGTGCTTTGAATTTATCGCTAGCACCTTTTAAAGTATCTCCGCTTCCTCCAATATCATCTAATATTTGATTTACCCAACTTTTCATACCTTCTGGTACATATTTAAATACAGCCATTATTTTCCTCCTTCTATCATATATGACTCTATATATTTTTACTATATCATAACTAATAACGATATGCAAATTCTATTTACTTATATTTTACATTTATCTACTATGGTTTTTGAATTATTTAATAAGTTATAAACTTTTAAAATATCTATTTAAAGCTTCTGTTTCCATAATGCTACACTTATTATCAATTGCTTCTTTTAAAATATCTATTTGAGTATCTCTATCATTTATAGAATACCAACTACTAGGATAAATTATTTCTCTTATTTTTTCTTCTGGAACTTGCGAAAAATCATAATATTCTAACATCATTTTTTTATATTGTAATTGATATCTAGCCAGAATAAAATCCGTTTCATCTAAATTGGCAATTCTTTCTCTAATTTTATCTTCTATACTCATTATATCACCTAATTTCTTAATTTTAATTTTAAAATATTTAATTTAAATTGTAAATATTTTAAAAGCCATCATTTAAAATAAAATTTACTTCAATATTTAACGATTCTTCCAAAAAACTTTTTAAAGAACTAGAAATATTATTATAAAATTCTCTAATTTGTTTACTTTCCGTGACCGTACAAAGTTTATCATCATAAACAAATTCAAATACTAAAGACTTAGAATTAACTTCATTTTTTTCTATTGGTATTCCATAAAACACTGTGTCACCTTGTTCAAAGATAACATCTTTTATTGTTTTTAATATAAATTCATCATCTAAATATTTTTTATCAAACAAACAACTTTTTATGTATTGAATATCTTTTTTAGTTAAATTTTCAATATGAATATTATTTCTTAAAAATAAATATTTACTATTTAGTGTTGAATTTTCTAAATAAAAATTATGACTTATATCTTTTTTTTCAGGAATAAATAATATCTTTTTTTTAATTAATTCATCAAGACTATCAAATTTTACATATTTCATTAAAAACTTTTCTAAACTTGATTTATATTTTATTTGTAGTTGCACAAATAATTCTTCTAAATTCAGTTGTTTTATTAAATTATCATTGTACGTATTTGGCGAATAATCATAAATCATATTTAACCTCCTTATTTATTAAATTTCAATACAAAAATATTTACATTATTTGTTTTATCAGTTGGCACAAATTCAAATTCTCTTCCCCATGAAGATACCAATAGGTTGCCATTTTCATTAACTCCTACAATACTCATTGCATGACTGCCTACTCCTCTTTTATATTCTCCATCTGTTACAGCATTGGCAAGGGCTCCATCAGTTTCGCCAGTAAAATCTTCGCCTTTAGCGCCCTTTAAATCAAAGTCTGTAGCTGCCAGCATTAAAATACCATTAGGATTATTTAAATCAGCTCCTAAAAAAACCTCATTTATATTACTATTGTCAGCAGATAACGTCTCAACTTCTACCTCAAAGCCTTTTGATTTAAAAAAGTCACTAACTAAACCATCATAAAGGTATGAAGACAATCCAACATCATCTTTAGAACCGGCTTGGGATGTATTATGCCGCAAAATATTTTTACAATTATATAGAAACATTTCTAAGGCAACACTTTCATTATTAAATGTTTTTTTGCCATCATCAGAATAATACAAATCATAGCCCATTTTATCTTTAAATTGTTGACCTCCGTTTTCTAAACTATTCATATAAGCTATAAATGAATTAGCAATTGCGATATAAAAGCAACCACTTTTTGCCATATTTTTAGCAATATTTTTAATATCTGTTGGTGTAGCATCAGGATAATACGTTTTTATTAAATTGATAAGCTCGTCACTTTTTAATTTATCGCTTAATGACATATCCTTGCCTTCTAAATTAGCAATTACTAAATCTTCTACTTGTGATTGTCGACCACCAAAATTTTCTGGTCCAAAAACTTCATTGCTACCAGGCAATTTAAAAATATCATAATCTAATAAAGTACTTGTATCACTAACTTCTTCTATATTAACATTTTCAATATTGTAAAGATTATTAGAGGTAATGAAATAATCAACGTTAACTGAAGTTTCACCAAATAATTTCCTTGGCGTTAAATACTTAACATAATTAACTCCATCAATTGTATAACTCATTTTATATAATTTATTGGTTGAAGGTGCTTCAAAGTTATATGATTGGGCACTTAGTGGCTCATAAGATAGAACTTTGGCACTTGTAATATTATCAATATCTAAATATTTACATAAATTGCAATTACCACCACTTACCTTTTCAACAATTGATTTTACCTCTCCATCTATTTCCAAGGTAAACTTAGTTAAACCATCTTGAGGAATATTTTTTAAATCAAGATTACTTCTTATTTCATTCTTTTCTAAAGATATAACCCTTAAATTTCCATTAGCTATATCGTCAATATAACTTAGCTTATCTAAAATATCAAATCCAAGCTTCGTGTTATGAATAAAAGATTTTGAAAATTCTTCACCATTAATAGTAAAAGTTAAATCATACCATCCATCTTCATTCAACGTTGTCGGAATTGGAATGGCTGAGTTATTGCTTAAAATTTCTAACAATTGATTTTTATATTGACTATTAAGATTTGCAATATCTTCTTTACATACTTGATATATACCATAAGTTGGCATCGCATTTGTGAGTTTATATAAATAACTAAGAGCATTATTATCTATATTGGAATTTTTTAATTTGTCTATAAATTTTTTAACAAAATTTAAACTTGCTTCATTTTGAGCTTTTCTTAAAATGTCTGATATATCATAAGGGCTAATATTACCTAAAGCATTAACATTACAATTTAATAAACGCTCTTGTAAAGTATCAGAGGCAAATATATTAATACCTTTACCAGTAAAAGATTTAAGAACTTTAATAAAGGTTTCATCAGATAAAGAGGCAAAAAATTTTTGAACTGTCTCTGTATCAAATACCTGAGATATTTGCGAATCATCTAATGTTTTAAATTGTTGAGCATAAAAACTACTTAAGTTTTCCATATTGCTTATAACAAATTCATCAAACTTAGAAGTACCAATAAGATCTTGTAAAATATAAGGATTGCCCTCTATTAAAAAGGCTATGTTCCTATCACTTAAACTATCTAATTGTCCAGATTCTAAAATTTTTTTGGCAATAGCGTGTTGCATTTCTTCAATGCTTTGGTAACCCTTTGGTAAATTATTATCATCATATTTTTTTAATGATTCGGCAAGATCTTCAAAAGACTGATCATCTCCAATAGCCTGTACTATTAAATCTTCAATTAGTTGTTCACCTTTATTTTCAACTTGAGGGATAGTTTGAGTTTCTACATATGTTCTTAAAGTATCATAATCAATATTATATGTTACACCATTAATAATAATTGTAGCTGTAACATTATTAAAATTTATATTTTCTTTATCAGCATCAATATCATTAAATATAGATTTAATGATTTCAAAGTCCATACCCGAAAAATCTAAAGTAACTGGGATATATTGAGAAGTGGCCATTAAATCATTTTTTATATTATAATTTTGTGTACCAAATTCAGTTATCATGTACTCTTTATTTAATATTAAACTAACATCACTTAAGGAACCATTATTTAAGAATTTAACATTATTAAAATCAATACCATCAGCATCATAAGAAGTAATTCCTGTAATTAAATTTCTTATATCAACATCATTCATACCTGTTACATTAATGTAAACTGGATATTTTGAAGATAATTTTTTAAGTCTTTGCCGAGTCACATAGCCTGAAGTTAAATCGGTATTTTCTTTACTTAAAACAAAATAATCAATAGGATAAGCTTTGCCATCCGCTAAAAGAAATTTAACATTATCAAAATTTATATCATACCAGCCAATAACTTTAATCAACTCATTAGTTAAATTTTGAAATTGCTCGTTAGTCATATAACTCGTATCAATTACAACAGGCATGTTAATATCTTGTGAAAATACACTTAATTTATAAGCTAACTTTTCGATATTGTATTCACCATTTTCGTTTAATTCAACATTATTTTTATTTAAAAACGCTTGTTTGATGCCATCAGCATTTAAGACTGTCTTACTATCCATTAAATTACCAACAACTTTTAAATACATACTCAATATTTTCATATCATTTTCACTGAATGCCTCATATTGGTGGGTTTCACCTTTGGCAACACTAGATAATGACTCTAAGTAAAAGTCTTTGATAAAATCATAAAACTCTTGGCCAAATATTTCAATAAATCCGTCAGAAAATGCCGTACTATTATTATATTCATCTAATAATATACCGGATCCAAATTCGGCCATTAACTCATGAAATGATGACGAAAGAAAACTAAGCCTTTTATTATAATTCTCATCATGGCCAGCAATTACTGAAGGCGATAGTTCTATAAAATTACCGTTTTCATCAATATAATTTAAAGGATTGCCCATTGCTACGCCAAAAATATCACCAATAATACTATTTAAAACTACAGTTGCATATTCTCTATTTCGCATATAATCGTTACGTATGCTATAAATAATCGCATCTTTTATTTCTTCATATTCTTGTTGGAGCAGTGATTCTATATCATCAGAAGTTAAGGAAGCACTTTCTTCCAAAGAACTTACAAATTTATTCCTTTCTTCTTCACTAAAAACTTGTGCTCTTAAATAGCTATCAAATTCGCTATCAAATTTTGCAGTTGCAAGTTGTTCAAATCTATTATTATATTTAATAGACATATTACTAAATTTTTGAATTAATTTTTGATGATTCTTCATATAATCCATTGCCTTAAAAAGAAATGCTAAATAATTTGCTGGAACTTGAGCATTATTAGCGGCATTATGAATAGAGTGACTTACTTCATGAAGAAGAATTTCCACTCTTTTTGGATTAGAAAAAGATTCTAAGGACATATGCACTACATTATCGCTATCTAAAACGTACGAATTTTTAGTATCATAAACAATATCCCAAGATTTAGTTAAATTAGAAATGTTGGTAAAATTATCTATAACTTCCAATATTACTGGGTTTTTAGTGTTTGCTTTTATTTTAGCTAATGTTTCATAAAACATACTTTTTGCTTTGGCATTATGTTCTTGCATTAATTTGGCCATATCTTCATAATTATACGTCTTTTCTGTAACCATATCATAATATAAAACGTGTTCAGAATCGATTTTATATCTATTAGTAACATCCCCAAAATTTTCGGACTTTAAAGGCCTATGAGTTTCCCGATTAATTGATTCTAAAGTTTCTGAAGAATTAGGAACAAAAATTCCAAATGTTTCTCCGTTGGCATCTGTAAAAGTAAAATAAGTTTGTGAAGAATCTTTAATATTAGAAACTATATTATTATTTAAAACTTCTGTCCCAGGAATTTCAATTGCAGTATAGCCAAAATTTGCTGATGCCTCTTTAACTTGTTTAGCCAGTGTCTTGGCATCAGTATTTTTAACTTCTGAATTAGCATTAGAAGTTGTACTTTGAGAAAAGCTAGTTGCAACTTGTCCTAATGGTTTTATGGGTTGTTCTTTAACTCTAGCAGTTTGGTTTTCTACATTAGTTGCTGGACTAGTATTTATTTTACCTTTAACAATATCACCAAGTGATAATTCACCACTTTTTATTTTTAACATTGTATCTACTGCTCTAGATGAAGTATCAGCATCAATGTTTCCATCAATATTACCGGAAGTGGCATTTACTATTGATAAGGCTGCTTGGTAATCGCCAGTAAATTGATTAGAACTAGAATTAGCAGAGCCACCACTTTTAACTCTACCAGCACCCATATAAACACCACTTGATACTAAAGTAGAGAAATAAGTTTGCAAGGCAATATTACCTATATCATTAAAATAATCTTTAACTAATTGTCTTTTAGCATCTTCACTATTTCCATATAATTCTAAATATTTTTTATAATTTATATCTCTTTCGCTATCATGGTTCCAGACATTAGATAAAACACTATCTATTATTCTTTCGGCCCCATCAGAAGTTAATTCTTCCATAATTTCAAAAGCTGGTTGACCGACAAAAACATTATATAAAGAAGCGGCCGTTGCGCCAAATTTTACATGAATAAAAGGCGAGAAAATATAGTTATCAAAATCTTCAATGCCCAGTAATTTAGCTGCTGAAGCATATTCGGTGGCAGCTTCGGCACCACAACAAAGAAGTCCACTAAAAACAGCTTGATCATCAGTATAACCTCTTTTAAGAGCATTTCCTACTTGCTCGGGAAGCCCTTCAAAAAATGACATAGCGGTTTTTAAATAAAGTGTTGCGCCACCACTTACCACATGCATTATAGACCATGCTGATTCACTAACTGCACTTGTTCCAATATTATAAACAGTTTGCCAGCCATCACCATATTTGTCACCAATTATCTCTCCAACAGTACTCCGATAAATAGAGGCATTATCAACGGTATAACTATTTCTTATTTTTTGATCAGTTGCAGAAGCATATAAAATCTTCATAGAGTTGGATAGCTTCTCTAAAGGATTAAAAGATAGTAATGTAGCAAGACGAGGATGAGCTTCGGCATAAGCTTGGGCTTTTTCCGATTTAGAATTAACATAACGATTATCAATCTTACTAGCAATACCTTGTAGCCATTCATAAGCAGCTAAAGGGCCTTCCGTATTATATACATAATTATAAATGCCCTTTTCTTCACTTGTTAATTCACCTTCCCATTTAGAAAAATCATTTAAAAGCAAATTAAAACTAGCATCCGGAATATTGACCCCATTTTTATCATAAAAATAACCATTTTTATATGTTATATCTCCTGTTTTATTAAATACAGCATATAATAGAGTTGCTGTATTTTCGTCAGTCATTTCAGGCATTATTATACTTCTTTCGCCAGCAAAACCATCTATTAAATATTCAAATGTATTAGTATAGTTTTCTATATCTTTTAAAGCAGATTCTGATACTTGGCTATTTTCCGCAAAATCACTATTATATTTATAAGGATCTATACTTCCTTCTATATAATCTAATTCTTCTTTAACATAATCACTTAAATATTGGTATAAGTCTCTTTGGGCAATTAACTCTTCAACAGCTGAAACATCAGGATTTTCAATGCTACTTTCAATTTCCTTTTGAAGACTTTTTTTCATATCCTTAGAGCCATCATTTAAAAATGCTTCTCTAAATTTAGCAGCTGTTTCACTATCACATAAATCAAGCACTTCTTTTAATGTATAGCTTTTTGGCGATTCCATAGTATAACTTAGCTCACTAGTGTTTTCCAAAGTGGTTTCAAATAATGGAACAGACATAAAAACATTAGGATCATATGCCGTATAATAAAATTTAGATGGATCATTGGGATCTTGATAAGCATATAGAACTACTGTGTCATCATTTATATCATCTATTTGAGAAAGTTCAATGGCGCTTAATAATCCTTCTTCGCCAATTCTAGTAAAATTACGCGCTTCTGAAGCAGAAGCAATTTGCTCATTCAATTCAGCAATTTTGGCATCAATCTCAGCCAAAGAAGAAAAACTATCACCATATTCGGCAAATGTTTCATTTAAAGAATTAACATAACTATATTCATATATTTGGGCTCTAACTTCTGGATCGTATTTCATTTGTAATTCTAATAATTTTTGATTGCTTTCTTCCACACTTTCACATGCCAAAAATTCATCTATCTCTTCTTCAGTTGCTCCTAGAGTAATCAAAGCATCAATCATTTCTCTTATTTCTACAAGAGCTGTTAATGTTGTTTCATCAATACTATTATCTGGAACCATTGCCCCAGTTAGAAAATCATAATGCATTCCTTCAACTTGAGGCAGCCCATAAGTACCACTGTTAAAATCATAGACCGAATTTAGACCTACTCTAGATAATCCACCACCAAAAAGTCCAGCATCATTACTTACCATACTAGCACCATTTGTAGAAACACCACTACTATTAGTTGCCTCATTGGTACTATTGTTAGTCTTTCCTAAATTAGAAGAGTTAGAACCCGCTTCTCTACTGGCAACTACAGCAGCAGTACTAGCAAAACCACTAGCACTTTTATTGAAAGTACGTATTTCAAATAATTTACTATCATCTATTAAATAATTATCAATAGTATTTTTATAATTTTTTACTACGCCGCTTACTTTAGAATCTTTGATACTTCCGCCAAGACCACTCATTAAATTTTCTAAGCCTTCAGCATCATCAGCATAATCTTTTAAATAATCTGATATTTTTTTTATATTATTGGCTATATCGCCATAAACAGTTTGAATACTATTTAAGTAAGTTGTTAACTTTCCTGCACTACTAAAATTAGAGGAATTAAAACTGTCCTTTTTATTTGAATAGTATTTATTTTCAGTATTAAGATTAGTAATTGTTTCTTTAATTACTTTAGTATTAAATTTAATACTACTCATATTGACTCCTCCAATTTATTTTTTATAACATTTCAATATTATATTCTTTTGCGTTTTGCTTTAGCTTTTCATTAAAGGCTTTTCCTTCTTCATCTTTATAACCTTCATAAAATATCTCTTCAATATCTTGATGGTTAAAAAAATAAAAATTTTTAATATTAATCATTCCTTCGGGATAAACACAACCCATATAATCATATATTTTATTTTTATCTTTCAAATACACTTGCGCAAATCCCACTATCATCAGTTTCTTTTGCCCTTTTTTAAGTCTAATAATTGTACCTATTGGTAAATATTTGTCATTAACTTGCCCCATTTTACTCACCTTATTATATTTAATTGTATCATAACATCTCTACTTTTTCAATTTGACTTATAGGCTTTACAAGTTCTTTTACTCGCGATAATTTAAGATAATAATCAGCAAATTTATTTTCATCAACTTCTAAAAATGTTAAAATATCACAAATAAAATTATAGCTTAAGCCAACAAAAGGATTGACTTTATTATTAGGATTTAAAAAATATTTTAAAAAAACCATTTTTATCTTATCAATTTCATTCATTGTATCTAATTCTTGTTGTTTTTTCTCATATAACTTATATAAATCATCTAAAACAATTTGTTGATCTTTACCAATTATACTAAGTTTTTCTTGATCACTTACATCAATTAAATAATGTGGGGAATCTACTTCTTTACTGGTTAAAATAGTTGCATATAATAAAGGAATTTCTGAATCAGGTACATCTAAATATTTTAAAATATCATAAGCTGCATTAACTGTTAAGTCAGCAAAACAATCATCATTTTTTAAAACTTCCATGATGGCTTGCAACTTTTCATCAGTTTCATTTTCTCGCAATTTTAAAAATATCATGCCCCTTAAACTATCTAAAATTTCTTCTTTGGTTTTCAACTTACTTTCCATAGTATATATCATCCTTTATTATCCTATTTAAGTTTATCATATCAGATAAAAAACTTCAATAATCATCACTAATTTTTAAAAGCGACATTTAAAGCGACACTTAAAGTGACATTAAAGCGACATTTTTTAAGTTGATATAATTTAACTTTTTGATAAAACATAACAAAGATATGTTACGCTGATCTAAAAAACCACGCTTTAAACGTGGTTTTCTGTTTCATTATCGGGAACAAAACTAGTTAATAATTTAACTTTATATAATTTTGATGTTTGAACAACATATCCATAATCATTAGAAATATCTTCTCTATCTTCAGAATCATATTTAGAAACTTTAAATAATGATTGATAGGTAATACCACTACCAATATAGATACCTCTTGATGAATCAGTTCCGGTTTTAAACCAATCATCAAAAGCATAACTTTTTAAAATATCAGTGGTATCTACCATGACAAATGAAATGATATTAATTTGATTATCTTTTTTAATTAATTCGGTAAATATCTTTTTAGTTTCATCACTTAACTTATTGATAAAATCATGAGTTCCATAGACAATGCACATATATCTTTTTTGATTTTTAATGACTTCTTCGTTAAAGTCATTTTCTTCATATACTTTATAAACATCATCGACATATTTACCTAATTTATTAATTAATTCATCAAAATTTTTCGAATAAATTCTTCCTTCTAAATTCTTATTAGAAAAATTATTTTCTGTAGTATTAATAAATAATAAATCATAATAATTGGTGTATATTATCTCGTTAACAAAAGAATTAATAAATTCAAAAGTCGATTCTATTTCCATCGCGCCGATTAAGTTAATTGGATTCTTTCTAAAGTTGTATTTTTGTGCTAAAAGGGTTGTTTTATTAATACCAATTGGAATATCAAAGCCATTGTCAAGATATTCATTAATTGTTTCAAAATTAACAATTTTTGGTAAAGAAGGAATTTTTTTCGCCCGATATGTAGTTTCCTTTAATTTGTTATTAATAAATTCTCTTAAATAATCATTAGTATTTTCTTTACTGACATAAGCTGTTTGGAATTCATAAATATCGCCTTTCTTAAAGATACCTCTACCCTTATATTTAGCTGGATATTTTTTATGAACATTTCCTAAAATATTTATATATTCATTTTCATCATTTTGTTGTAAAGCATAAATTAAGGAGAAATTTTGCCGTAACCTTGAACGAATACTATTGCTTGAACTAGTAGTTATTACTAAATAAATTCCATATTTATAGGCATCACGAGAAATTTTCATTATTTCATCTAGCAATGTTTCATAGTTATCAGAAATAGATTCAAAGTTATTAAAGATAATAATCCAATTAGGAACTTTTTCTTGACTTTCTTTAATATAACTTTGATAAGTTCCTCCAAAGCCTGCAAATTTTTCTTTTCGACTATCAATTTCTAAATTAATCATTTTAATTAAATTATTAAATTTATCATCATCAGATAGATAAACGATGTCACCTACATAAGGAGAATTATTAAAGACTCTTAAAGTTTCGGCGCCAAAATCAACAATATAGAAATTAACTTCTTCTGGGGTATATGAAACCATACAAGAGTAAATTAAAGAAGTTAAGAAATTTTCTTTACCACTACCAGCGGAGCCATAAATTATGACATTTCCTAAATCAGACATTGGCACATTAAGGGCAAATTGATTTTGCGTGCTTGGATCATCATATTCTCCAATAATGGGATTAATATTATATGGTGATTTTTCAAATTTATATTTTTGAATTAAATTATCAACATAAATAAATTCTGGTATTTTATCTAGCCATAATTTTTTAATTTTGATATTATTTTTAGCCGCAAGTTCACTTAAATATTTAACAATATTAGGTAACTCTTCACCCAATGATTTTACTTCTTCTTTAACTTCTAAATCTTTAGTTGTCGTAATAAAACCAATATTGTTAATAGCGTTAATTGAGGTATCAACATCTCTTTTAAAAATGGTATTAGGATAATATTGACCTCCCGCCCAAGCAGATTGACCAATAGTAAATACTTCATCAGTTCCTACTTGTAAATAAAATCTTCCGGTTTTTTTCAAATAAGCAGCATCCGGCTTTTTAATTATTTCTTGGCTATCAGCAGTATCTTGAACTTTTAAACAAACTCTAAATCTCGTATTGGACCAAATTTGGGCATTAACAACGCCACCGGGTTTTTGAGTAGCTAAAATTAAATGAACTCCTAAAGAACGACCAACTCTGGCTACGGAAATTAATTTATCCATAAATTCCGGTTGTTGTTCTTTTAATTCCGCAAACTCATCACTTATGATAAATAAGTGAGCTATTGGATCTTTACCTTTTAATCTTCCCTCACGCCATAATTTTTGATATTTATAAATATCGATACTACTTTCATTAGCAATATCTCTTGCTTCATTAAATTCTTTTTGTCTTCTTTTAACTTCACTTTCAATAGAATCTAAAGATCTATTTAATTCATTACCATCTAAGTTCGTAATGGTTCCAGCTAAATGCGGCAATTGATACATATTATTACTAAACGCTCCGGCTAAACTACCACCCTTATAATCGATTAAAATAACTTGTACTTCATAAGGATTATAATTAATAGCTAAAGATAATATATAAGTGATAATAAACTCTGATTTACCAGAACCAGTTGTTCCAGCGATTAAACCATGCGGACCATGATACTTTTCGTGTAAATCAAGGACAATTGGCTCGCCACTTTTACCAATACCTACTGGAGCTTGTAAAGATAAAATTGGATTATTCTTTTTCCATCTTTCTTCACTATTTAATTGTTCTATTTTACCAACTTGGTACATCTCTAAAAATTCATATTTATCAGGTAAACTAGATTCAACTTCCGTTTTAATATCGATAGGAATATTAGCCAGTTCTCTAGCACAATTGGATATTTCTTCAATCGGTGAAAAATCAATTTTAAACTTTTGAATTTCGGAATTAATAACACTACTATATATTGAACAATCTTCTCTACTAACATTGATAAAACTACGACATTCATTAGGAAGAGCCATTACTTTATCAACAAGCATAATAATATTAAAACCATAATTAACTTCACTAGACATAATATTTTTAATAAAATCATAATTATCAATTGATTTTATTGAATCAGTAATAATTACATAATGAGGAATACATTTTTCATTATTTCGATTTAATTCTTTTCTTTCCGCTAAAATTTTTTCTAAATTATAAATAATTTCCCGATATTCATCATTAGATGAAGCAAAAAATCTTAAAGTGCGGTCATTAGACCAATTATGAGGAAGAATTTTTATATAATCCCAATCTTTTTCATTATCTTTAGAAGTAAATAAAACAATTTTTAGCTCATCATAACTATAATTAGCCATTATTTGGAGAATTAACCGATCAATAAATTCTTTAGTAGTTAAATTATCCCCAATGATTCCGGTAGCTTTATTATCATAAAAAGAATAAGTAATAGGAACATCATTTAAAATTCGTTCTTTTTGACCTAAAGCTCTTGCGACTCCGATTAAATTATCCTCTTCTAAAGTAAAATGTTCTTCAGGATATTTAATATCTACTTGCATTGGTTTATTACCAATACCCACTGGTAAGGTTAAAAAGTCTTCATCATTTACCCTTCTTTGCCACAATTTAATATTATGACCTCTAATGATATCTTGACAACCAGTAACAGTAAAATTATTTTCTAATAAACTTTTTCTTTGAATTTCTAATTCATTAATAATTTCTTCTTCTTTTTTCTTTATATATTTTTTATATAATTTTTGTCTTTTTCGTTCATATAATTTATTACTTATTTTTTGATAAGCTCTTGTTAAAAGAGGCCATAAAAGACTACTGGCTAACATCGCCCCACACATTACTAATGATCTTGTTTGACTTTTGACATCTCCTTCACCACTATTCATTTGATCCAAAGTAAAAATTAAAGTGACAACTGAAGTCATAGCCATAGTCATCATTGGACCAATAGTTAAAATGGCCGGAGTTTTATCATCTTCCTTTTTAGTTGGGGGAACATCTAAATCTAAAACATATTTTTCTAAAGTTTTATAAAATCTAGGTGTCCTATAAAAATAATTATCTTCATTATATATTGATTCAGTATTAAGTTCTTCTTCATCAATAACTTCATCATTAGGAGCAAAGACTGGATTAACATATCTTGCATCAAAAACTAAAAGCTTATTAGGATTATTCACTAATAAATAATCATGGTTCTCTCTTCGCATGACAATTATCTTTAACCCAAATATAAAAATTATATCACCATATTCTAATCTTTTAGTTTGAATAACTCTTTTTTGATTAACATATACACTAGTTGTAGCATCAAAAATATCTAAATAAAAATATTTATCTTTCTTTTCAATAGTGAACGCTCTTTGAGGCATACCTACCAATTTGTAGCATATATTACAAGATTCATCAGAACCTACTAATACTTTACTTTCAATTGGCAATTCTTTATAAGTATTATCATATACAGGTGAACAATATATATAACACATTTCATCTTTATAATTATTTTTTAATAAATAAAAATTATATTCTTTTAATAAGACATAAGGAACCATCATGCCCTTACTATCTACAACATAAGCATCACTATTACTTACTAAATTCCATCCTTCTTTAGTAGCTTCAATATTAAGCAAATTAATTTTGCGGCCATTTTCAAAATCAGTAATCCAGTAATTTCCGGATACTTCATTAGGCAATGTAAAAATATTTAATTTATTTTTTCTAATTATTGTTAATTGCATTTTAACCACCTTTTTAATACAAAATTAATTTAGAACCATTTTTAATAGAGCTTTCTTTAACATATATTTGATCATCTATTTTTTCCCCAGTTATTTTATCGTATAAGCTTTTACAATTATCATTAACAAAAATTCCTTCACTTTCTTCTTCTACAATTTTAATTATTAAATTTTTAATAGTTCCCACTTTTTTAACAACTGGTATATACATATCAAATTCTTTTTCAATTAAAGGGACATAAATTATTACCAATATTTTACTTTTCATAAAAACCTACCTTATTAAAAATATTACCAATAAGACAACCAAAAAGATAAATAATAATACTCCCCCAATTATTAATGCTAAATATTTAGAATTACTTTTCTTCTCATTTTCTAAGGGTTCGGGACTTTCAGGTTTAAGATATAGACTTAATTTTGCCCCACAATTCATACATACTTGATCACCAGGATTAATATTAAATCCACACTTATCACATTTCATTGTCTCACCCTCTATTAAAGAAATTATAACATAAATAATTTAACTTTTAAATAATTTTATTGATTTAATTTAATATTTAATATTTACTCTCTTTTAATTCAAAACAAAAGATTAAAAAACTATATAAAAAATATACAAAAGGAACCATGTTAATATTATTTTATCTAACATTATTTAATTCTTTATGTATATTTATTTTAAACTATTTTATATAGCTGCTAATGCGGAATTTATCGATTCTAAACTTCCATTTATTTCATCTAATGATTGAGTAGCTCCAGACTCATTAGCAAGTGTTTCACTAGCATAATTTTTAAGCTCAGTTACTATACTATTATAAACTGATTCTAATTTACTTGTAATTTCCTTAAAAGTAGTTGATAAATTTTCACATGTTGTTGATAAATTTGAATCTTCAGATTTAACAAGTTCACTCATTTCATTAAATACCCAACTCATACCACTAGTATAAGAAGTAATCCCAACATCAGATCCGTTTAAAAATGTTCTTAATATAAGTAATGTTTTTGATAACTCTGTTACATTAAAAGTATTGTTCATTTAATAACCTCCTCGTATTTCATCATTTATTTAAATCTCGTTGTAATTTCAAAAATTGATTAGATATTTTAGTTATATTTTGCACTTCGTTTTCTGTTAAATTTTTTGTTAATCCTATAAGTTTTTCTAGTTTTTCGTTTAGCTCTCTTCCTATTTCGGTTCCTGATATAAAAATTTGATAATTAGAATCATTCTTTAAACCAGATGCAAGTTCTCCAGATGAATTACCTATCTGTTCACCAACAAACTTTATATTATTTATTTCACCTTCCATATTACTTATTCCATCTTTAGTTAAAGCCATAAATATTTCCTCCTTTTTTATAGACTATCTAAAATGCTCTTCGCATTTTCTAAACCTTCATTAGTTTGATTAAGACTTTGTGATGTTTGTGTTTCATTTTGAATTGTTTGTTGTACATAATTAGTTAATGCTGTTTTTATAACAGTCAAATTTTCTGATAATTTTGTCGATAAATTTCTGTACGTATTATTAATATTATTACAAGTTCCTGATAATCCTGAATCTTCACTCATTACCATTCCGGATAATGATGAAAAATCATTTGAAATTTTCGAAAGAATCCGTACTACCTCACTTTGTGTTGTTTCGATTCTATTAATAATTTCATTTATCTGATTAGCATTAAAACTATTATTCATATTTTTTTCCTTTCTTATTAATAAAGAGTTTCCCTATAACTCGAATCTCCAGGCCTTGCTACGGATGGGCCAGTAGAATGTGCCGCAACATCTCTTTTTGCTGCCGCCGCAGCTTCAGCAGCAGCCTTACGATTTATTTCTTCTTGACGATAGAAAAAATAATTTAATTGAGTAGTTAAATTAGTTGTTTCATTTGTTAGATTTTGATCAAAAAGACCTATTATTTTTTGAATTTTTTCATTTTGGGCTCTACCAAATTCTGTTCCATTTACAAATTTATTATAATTATCATTTTGACCTAAATAATTTTTCAAATCAGCAATAAGCTGTTTTGCCTCATTTAATTCACTTGTAATTGCTTGAGCTGTTCCTCGTCCATTACTAATTGAAACACTTGTTAATGCCATAAAATTATCTTCTCCTTTCTTTTGAGCAAAAAACTATTTATGTTAATAAACTACATAAACATTCTTACTTTCCTTATCTTACATGCTTATTATATAATACCCCCCCCCGGTGTCAAGTTTTGAGATTTATTTTGTTGAAAAAAAGTGTAAAGTTGTACTGGTGCAATTCAAAAAAGAAGCGCTGGCTTCTTTCATTTTATAATTCTTTTACCAGAAAGTAATGTATTTAAATTTCTTTTATAATAATCCCAAAGATTAGCTTTCAACACATCTTTATTAACGGTTATACCTACTTCGCCCACAATGTTTCCTTCATTATCAATGATTTCAGCTGTTCCTATTTCTTTACCCTTTTTTAAAGGAGCTTCTAATTTATCTATTTTGACATTAATTGTATATTCTTTATCTTTATCATTAACATTTAAAAGTTCTGATGCTTCATTCATTAAAATTAATTTAACACTTTCTTCTTTTCCTTTTTCTACTCTCGCTTCATCAATAACTTTATTTTTTTCATAAATAGTTCTTAATTTATAAGAATTAAAACCATAATTTAAAAGTTTGACCGTATCACTAGTCCTATTATCCGGCGTATCAACACCCATCACGACACTGATAAGACGCATATTGCTTTTTTTGGCCGTCGCGGTTAAGCAATAACCCGCCGTTTCCGTAAATCCGGTTTTAAGGCCATCAACATCAGGATAAAAACGGACTAATTTATTAGTATTAACAAGCCACGTACTAGAGCCATCTGGTCTTTGTAAATAATCCTCATAAATACTTGTAAAACCTAAAACTTCTGGATAATTATTGATGAGATAAGATGCCATTAAACTCATATCTTTAGCGCTACTATAATGTCCTTCAGCATCAAGACCATGAGGATTTACAAAATGCGTATGCTTACACCCTAACTCAGTACATTTCTTATTCATCATCTCAACAAATTTTTCCGTGGTTCCCGCTACTTTTTCACTCATTGCCACCACCGCATCATTAGCAGAAGCAATGGCAATTGATTTTAATAAATCTTTAACTTTATAAGAATCTCCCGTATTTAAATAGACTTGACTTCCACCCATACTATGAGCATTTTCGGATATAACTACTTTATCTTCCATTGTAAATGAACCATTATTAATGGCATCCATAATTAAAATCATACTCATTATTTTTGTCATACTTGCCGGAGCCTTTTCTAAATCAGCTTCTTTTTCATATAAAACTTTCCCTGTAGTGGCTTCAATTAAAATAGCACTTTCACTATATTCTGTAATATCTTCGGCCACTACTTTAATAAAAGGAATCAATAAAAAACTAAATAACACTATTATTTTTTTCAAACTTAAAACACCTCTTATTAATTTTTATGCTAAGGAAAAAATAATATTTATTTAGTTTATTTAATATCTTTTAAAAGTTCTAATTTATCATTCTTGACTAAATAAGCCTTCTTCGCTTTTTTAAACATTGGCATGTCACTAAAAGAATCAGAATAAGCATTTTCGACTATGGCATTTGGATATTCTTGATCAAATCTCTTAATCTTTTCTTCACCCTTACAATGATTACCAATTAACATTCCTTTTTTTGTATCATATTTAGTGGCAATAACATTTTTAATTCCTAAAGACTCACAAAAAGGTTCAATGATAAAATCATACGTTGCGGACATAACCACATCATCATCTTTTTGACCCTCTAAATAAAATTTTTTAATGTTATGATTATTTTTTAAAATAAAATTATGGACATAATTATCTAAATTGGGAATGTCTTTTACAAAACTATATAAATTACTTTTTATAATTCCTTTTTTCTTATTGGGTTTAAAGAAAGCTAAAAAGGCTTTAAACATTCCCTTCATTACTAAAAGAGGATGATGATGAAAAGAATAAATAATGAATTTAACGGAAGAATCTCCTTTTAAAATCGTATTATCAAAATCGTATATATTCATCTTAATCCTCTAAATGGAAATCTCTAATTTCTTCTAAATCAAGACCATATTCTCTAATATATTTCTCATGTTCTTTTAATTTTTTGTACATTAGATTTTTTAAAGATTCACTCTCTTCGGTTTCTTCCACATATTTTAAAACATCTAAAACTAAATGGAAACGGTCAATTTTATTTTGAACTCGCATATCAAAAGCCGTTGTAATAGTACCTTCTTCTAAATAGCCGTGAACATGCATGTTCCTATTCTCTCTATTATAAGTAAGTTCATGAATTAAATTAGGATAACCATGATAAGCAAATATGATTGGTTTATCTTTCGTAAATATGCGGTCATAATCACTATCAGCTAGACCATGAGGATGCATTCTTTTACTTTGAAGACGCATTAAATCAATAATATTAACTACTCTAGTTTTAATACTTGGCGCATACTTCTTTAGTATTTGGGCCGCTGCGATTGTCTCTAAAGTTGGTGTATCGCCAGCACAAGCTAACACAACATCAGGATGATTAGGTTTATTTGAGGCCCAAGTAAATATACTTAACCCTCTTTTACAATGGACTTTTGCTTCATCCATAGTAAGCCATTGTAAGCTAGGATGTTTTGATGCTACCACTACATTAATATAATTTTTGGTTTTTAGAATGTGATCAACAGTTGAAAGTAAAGTATTGGTGTCAATTGGAAAATAGACTCTCGCAATATCAGCTTTTTTCGTTACAATATGATTAATAAAGCCAGGATCTTGATGAGTATAACCATTATGATCTTGTTGCCAGATATGACTTGTTAAAATATAATTTAAAGAAGCAATGGAAGAGCGCCAAGGAATTTCTTTTGTCACTTTTAACCATTTGGCGTGTTGACTCGTCATGGAATCAATAATTCGAATAAACGCTTCATAACTATGAAATATCCCATGTCTTCCGGTTAGAAGATAACCCTCTAACATTCCTTCACACATATGCTCAGATAAATAACTATCAAAAATACTTCCATCACTACTTAAATATTCATCAGTATCTTTAATCTCATTATCCCACTTCCTATTAGTGGTCATAAAAACATTATTAAGACGATTGGATAAAGCTTCATCAGGGCCAAAGATTTTAAAATTATGGCGATTAAGTTTTATAACATCTCTTAAAAAGCTTCCCAAAACGCGCATATCCTCCGAATAAGTATTACCTCTTACAACATCTACTTTATAATTAGTAAAATCCGGTACTTTAAGTTCATCTAACAATAGTCCGCCATTGGCATGTAAGTTAGCACTCATTCTTCTCGTACCCCTAGGACATAAATCTAAAATTTCTTTTTTAATTTTGCCGTTTGGTTCAAATAATTCTTCAGGATGATAACTATGAAGCCATTCATTAAGAAGACTGATATCTTTCGTTTCTTTATCAATTTGAAGGGGTACTTGATGGGCTCTAAAAGTTCCTTCTACTTCTTTTTTCTCGACTATTTTAGGACAAGTCCATCCTTTTTTACTCTTAAAAATAATCATTGGGTATTTTGGCCGGACAAATTCTTTATTTTTTTTGGCATTTTCTTTAATTTTAGTAATCTTTTTAACAACTTCTTCTAAAGCTTCCACCATTACTTCATGATAATCAGGAGTACTAGTAACATCAACCACAATTGGATCCCAACCACAACCTTCAAAAAACTTTATTCTTTCTTCTTCACTAATTCTCGCAAAAACAGTTGGACTAGATATTTTATAGCCATTTAAGTGTAAAATAGGTAGGACAATGCCATCTTTTTTCGGATTAATAAATTTATTACCATGCCAAGAAGTAGCTAAAGGACCAGTTTCGGCTTCGCCATCACCAATTACACAAGCCGCGATTAAAGAAGGATTATCTAAAACCGCTCCAAAGGCATGCGAAAGACTATAGCCAAGTTCACCACCTTCATTAATACTTCCGGGTACTTCGGGAGCTACATGACTAGATGTTCCCCCCGGAAAAGAAAAGTTTTTAAATAACTTTTGTAGTCCCTTTTCATCTTTCGTAATATTAGGATAAGCCTCCGTATAAGTTCCTTCAATATAACTATTAGCAATTACAGCTTCGCCACTATGACCAGGACCAGATATATAAATCATATTAAGTTTATATTTTTTAATAATTCTATTTAAATGAATGTAAATAAAATTTTGACCAGGCGCACTTCCCCAATGTCCTACTAATTTACTTTTAACATCATCATAAGTCAGTTCTCTTTTAAGAAGCGGATTATCTTTTAAATAAAGCATTCCTACTGACATATAATTACAAAGGCGAAAATATTTATCTAATAAATCTACTTCCTTTTTAGTTAAGACATTTTTCATATTGGATCACCTATTATAATTATAATTTAAAATACTTTTTAAAACAATTACTATTCTAAAAAAAGAAATACATTTGACTATATTTCTTTTTGAAAATATTAAACTAATTTATCATACAAATCCATTATTTCTTTGATTTCTTTTTGATTATCTTTAGTTAAATTATTTTTCATATAATCTTCTAAAATACTAATTCCTACTCCTCTTAAAGAATTGGTTAAAGCCCCAAGTTGAATTAATACTTCTTCATAACTTCTTTCACTTTCAATCATTCCCGCAAGACCCTTTATTTGGCCACCGATAATATTAAGTCTTTTGACAAAATACTTCTTATCTACTTCATTTGTAATATTTTTCATTAGTTTTCCTCCTTTATAATATCTATTTGTTTAGTTAATATAAAATTATTAGCAAAATGATACTTCTCTTTATTTTTAATATATAGATAACCTATTATACTAAAAGTTAAAGAACCGATAAAATTAACTATTAAATCTTTCATTGTATCTATTATACCAATATCTAAGTAACCTGTAAATGTTGCGAGTTCCTTATTTTCTTTATTGTATAAAACAGTTTTATTAATATCTTTGATTTTAACTGCAATATTTGTTTTTGTATCATCTAATTCGACGGTCGCAATATTTTGCACCAGCGTATCTTTTTGCATATCCGTTTTAAAAATTCTATCAAATCCAAATTCATAAAATTCCCATAAAACGCCAACAGTCATCGAAAAGCAAAAAGCTACAATGGCCACAAACAAAGGAGATAAATTAATTAAATCAACATGTTGGTTTAAAAGATAAACTAAAGAAAAGCCAATTCCGGCTGATAAAAAACCATTTAATGTATGCATAACGGTATCTACATGTGGTATTCTTACATAAAAATTATTTATTTCTCCAAGAATTGTTGATGTAAATATTATTAAGAGTAAAAGGATTTCTAAAAAACTAGGAATAGATATTTTAAATTTCTTTTCAATAAAGAAAGGGATAATTAATAAAACTAAAGTAAGCAAGCAAAGAATAGCTTTTGATACTTCTCCTAAAATAATTTGCCTAATAAATGTTATAAGGACTAGAGTTCTTAAAATAATGTAAACAACTAAAGTTTTTTTGTCTGATTCCCTATAGGCTTTCTTAATTTTTTTCTTTAAATTCATTCCTAATACTTCCTTTATAGAAAGTATTATACCGCTAAAATATAGAAAAAACCATAATTTCTTATGGCTTTCATTTACACTTGGCAATTTAACTAACAAACACAATCTACATAAGTATCAGATAAACATCTAATACTGCATAAACAACTACAATCCATTGTAAAGAATGAGTTCGTTGATACATATGGATATAATGAAGTTGGATCAGTATTTTCGGCTAAAACTCTAAATGTACAACAGTTACCTTCAATCTTTTCAACTCTAAATACAGTTGAACAAGTACCTCCTAAAGGTTGTTCACTACAATTAGTTGTTACATCTTTACTAATAGGCATACTCCAAGGTGTTCCATTACCACAGCAAGTATAAAGCATTACTGGTCTTGTGTTACATACAAGGCAATTACTTCCTCCACCAAGCATTGGTCTATCGCAAGTATCTAAGCAATTATCTGGACAAGCATTTTCTTGTAATACTAAAATTATACTTAAAATTTCATTAATACAATTTCCAGAATTTGAATTTCCTGAATTATTATTATTCATCTTTTCACCCTTTCATGTATTCTCATTATTAATTTATGTTTAATTTTTAAAATAGTGAATATCATATTTAGTTACTAAATTTAAGACTTTAAATGCCCTCTTTTAAAAAGATGGCATTTGTAGTATAATTATATTGGGTGATTTAATTTTGAGTACAGCTATTCAATATATTATCATTGCGATAGTAATACTTGTTATATTAGCAGTAGCCTTTAAATTAACTAGAAAAGATTTTGCTGTTAAAGAAAATAAACTTATTGGTTATTTAGGTGGCGAAGATAATATTATTAATGCCGAATGTAATATGAGTAGATTTAAAGTTATTTTAAGAGATGTTACTCTAGCGGACAAAGATGCTATTCAAAGACTCGGCGCTAAAGGAATTGTAGAAATTGATAATCAATTGAAAATAATATTTGATAGTAATGCTAAACAATTAAAAAAATATATTGACGAAATTGTCTAATATATTTTTTTTATGTCTAAAATATCAATTATTTTAATTAGTTCCCCATCAATAGTTATTAAATCCGTACTAGTTTTACCCACAATGGTTTTTTCGACTACCTTATCTTTTAAAGTGATATCTACTCTACTTTTATATACATGATGACTAGAGGCAAAAATATCATTTATTTTTTTAATAACACTTAAGCTATCATGACTCTCTACTTTTCTATCACTACCATAAAATATATCTTGCGTATTATGTAAATTATCCTTTATTTTTCCTGGGGTTACTCTTGGTAAATCTTTCATAACATCCTCCTTTAATATTCTATGATAAATAACTATTTTTGAACCATAATATAAATATGAGTCAAAAAAAATATAAAACTTATCTAATTTTTATTCCTCTTCTTATTTTAAATATAATAAGTCTTTTTAATATGCATAATGCTAAATTAGTAAGTTCTCTTTATAATAATGCTTTGATTAAACAATTAATTTGGTTTATCTTAGGTTATTTAATTGTTTTTATTATTCAAAAATTAAAGCTAAAAAATATTTTTAAATATTCTCTTTATTTCTATTTATTTACGGTTGTTTTATTAGTTTTAGTTTTATTTTTGGGAACGTCTACTCATGGGGCTAAATGTTGGTTCTCTCTTTTTGGTTTTTCTTTTCAACCTAGTGAACTAGCTAAACTTTCTTTAGCCATGCTTTTAGTTAATATCGGAAGTAAAGCTAAAATAAAAAGTTTTAAAGATGAGGTAATTATTCTTTTTAAAATGTTTTTTGCGACTCTTATTCCTAGTATCTTAGTTTTTTTAGAACCCGATACCGGTGCCATTATTAATTTTTTAATTATTTTGTTTATCTCTATCTTATTTTTAAAAATAAATAAATGGTGGTATATAACTTTTTTTGGCTTGTTTACTTTAGCTATTGGTTTATTTTTAGTGATGTATTTTTATTTTCAAGATACCCTTATTAAGATTTTAGGCACGAGTTTTTTCTACCGCATGGACCGCCTTATTAATTTTGCCAGTGGCAATAGTTATCAGTTAGAAAATGCTCTCATTACGATTGGCGCCTCTTCCTTTCTAGGGGTCGGATTTAATAAAATTCTCCTTTATATTCCGGAAGCACCAACTGATTTCTTTTTTGCATTTTCAATTGGTAATTATGGTCTTCTTTCCGGTATTCTTATCATTATATCTTTTGTTATCTTTGATTTATATTTTATCTATCTAATTAATAAAAGCAAAAATTTAAAAGTCAAAATCTTTGCTTATGCCTACTTAGGCATGTTTATTTTTCATCAAGTTTATAATATAGGTATGAATTTAGGCTTACTGCCCATTATGGGTATTCCTCTTCCTTTTTTATCTTATGGCGGAACCAATACTTTAATAAATTATCTTTTCTTAGGAATAATTCTAAATTTATTAAAAGAAAAAAATATCTAAAAAGATATTTTAACCTAAAAGTAGCATTTGTATAATAACGATTAAACTGGTAATAAAACTGGTAATGGCAATAACCGCGATAGCTACAAAACCACTTTCTTTCTTTTTGATATTAGATAAAGGCTTTCTTACTAGTTTCATACTTTCTTCATGACTTAGGTTTTGGCCTTCATCCCGAACTATTTCGCCATATTCATTAATTCTCCCAACATACTCCCCATTTAAACTATACATGTTACCATTTTCATCAGTAAGCAACTCTTCATCTGCCGGAATACTTGGTGATTCATTATCTAAAGAAAATTCTTGGGCATTCTTATCTCTTGCTTCTGGATCTAATTCCGGAGCTCTATTTTTTAAATTTTCACAATTCTTATCTAATTTATCAGCATAATCATATTCGACATTCGCTAAAGCTACTTTTACTTTTTCTTCAGTAGCTATACCTAAATTACCACGATTATTAAAGGAATCACCTGTTTTACTTAAACTCTTAGTTTTTATTTTACTTCTTCCCATAACTTCCGCGATTACAGGTTCAATTAATTCCTTTTTTAAATTATCATTATAATCAAGCGTAGCATTTAATCGTTCATTATAACCAATACTATCTTTGAATCCCATTTTGATTTCACAATAAGATGATCCAAAAGCATTATCTTTCACATTAAAGCCAATCAAAGCCTCCATATCTTCTTTTTTGCTACCTCTTAAATCGCCAATAATTCTATTTCGTAAATTAATAATATCTTGAAGGTCTAAGCCTTGGATACCCTCTCTTAATAATTTTTCTTTTTCTTCAGGGCTTAAAGTTGTACTTTGAATAAAGTTTTCTAATTCAGCAGTGCCTTTAATGGTTTTAGCTTCCAGCATATCTTTTAACATTTTTAAATAATCATCATAAGTGTTCTTCTTGGTTGCTTGTTTTACTTTTTCCAATTCTTTTAAAGCAAAAGCCATTTCTTCTTTCGTTGGTTCTTTTTTCTCGCCATTTTCTATTTTGGAAATAGTATAATTATCATTTTCATAAGCTACTAAAAACGTTTCGCCTTTTTCATTAGTAATAATTACTTCTTGCATATAAATCAAACCCTATTCTATTATAAGACTACTAAAAAAATGGGCAAAATGCAATAAAGAGCCCATTTATCTTGACAATTATTTAGCAACTTTAATTTTACCTTTATCTTCAACTAAAACTTTATACTTTTTATCTTTATTTAGAACATTTAATCTAATAGCAATAATGCTTAGACTTAAAAATAATAATGAAACTATAATTAAAAGGTTCCAAATACTTAAAACATGAGCTGATGTAAATTTAAAGAAATTAGAACTAGGCTCTAAAACACCATATTTAGTTAAGTTACTAATTGAGCCAAAAGTTTCAAAACTCCATCTTCCCGAAGTAAAATAAGAAATCTTTTCTGTTAGTTTTACAAAAGGAATAAACATTCCCGAAAATATCATTTGGACCATCATGTATAATGGTGAAATAATCAAAGTTGTTTTAGCGTCTTTAACAATTGCTGATATAAATAATCCCATAATACTGGTGGAAAAATCGATAATAAAAAAGTTAATAATTAAGTCAATTAGTGTGGTAAAAATAAGATTGTCTTCAGGACGAGGATCTAGGTGAAAATATAAAATAGAAACGCAAGTGATAGCTTGATATAAACACAGTAGGGAAATAACTACTATTTTAGAAAGAATATAGGCCGAAAAATTCAATCCACTCATATATTCTTTTTTTAATATTTCTCTTTCTTTAACTATCTCTTGAATAGTATTAAAAAGTCCCAGCCAAATCGAAGCCATAGTTAAAGCTGCACACATCATGGAAGCTGTAAGAGGATTTAAAAAACTATTTTTTTCGGTAGCCAAACACATTAAAACCGCCATTAAAATAGCCTGACCTAAGAAAAGAATTAACATCATTTTATTATTAATTAAAGAAGATACATATCTTTTTATTAAAGTAATGGTTTGGGTAAAGAAACCAACAGGCTTTTTCGGCTTATCTTTTTCTTTTTCTATTACTTTAATTTTTTCTTGATGACGACAATATTTTTTATACCATGTTTCAGAATCTTCTTTTAATATATCATAAATTTCGACAAATTCTTGAACCTTAAAATAATCAAAAATATCTTTATAAGGGCCATAATAACATATTCTTCCCTTTGGTCCCATGAACAAAACTTTATCACATAAATCTAAATCAGATGTTGTATGAGCAGTCATAATAATAGTTTTACCACTTCTAGATATTTCCCGTAATTTAGTTATTATTTTTTTAGCAATATTAGCATCTAGTCCACTAGTAGGTTCATCAAGCAAAAAAATATCAGGATTACTTAACATCTCGGTTGCAATCGCAGCCCTTTTTCTCTCTCCTCCACTTAAGTTTTTAATAATTGTATTTTTAACATGAGTTAATTCTAATATATTTAAAACATTTTTAAGAGTTTTTTTCATTTCTTTTTTTGAAATACCCTTAACTCTTAATTTTAAAGAATATTCTAAAGATTTAACAAGTGATAAACTTTGATCTAAAATTTCTCTTTGAGGAACATAAGCTATTTTTCCTTTAAAGTATTCTTCATTTTCCAAAAAACTAACACCATCTATATATATTTGTCCAGTGCTAGGATAATTATAACCGCTTAAAATATTCATTAAAGTTGTCTTACCCGCGCCAGAGCAACCAACAATAGCAATAAATTCTCCTGGATTAACATTTAATGATAAATTAGACAAAATTGTTTTTTGCTCTTTTTGAATTTTTACTTTTTTGCTAACATCAATAATTTTTAAATCACTACCAATTTGATTCAAAAGAATCACTCCTAACTACTCTATGAACATTTTATCATATCAAAAAATCAATTGCTACTTAATCAAAAAAAATATATTAAAAAAATGTCAAACAAAAAAGTTTCATAATGTCTACTGTTAAGTATAATATGAAACTTTTTTAAAATCTTATTTATTAAATATAAAACATTACGGTAAATAGTACTAGTAAAATTACTAGAATACCAAGAACAAACATCCAGATATATTTTAGCCATATCTTATAGTCAATATCTAAATATGATAGACCAATTAGTAATATTCCACTAGTTGGAGCAATTAATCCTACAAAACCATATAGAGTTACAAATATAGTATGTAAGATTTCAATATTTTGCGCATAAGCACTTACTAAATAAGTACCTACTAAATAACCAGTAAGTCCTAAATCAGGATGGAATACATTAACTACTAAAGCATCTAAAGCAGTAACAAATGGATTAAAGCTACTTGAAAACTTCATAATTAAATTCGTAACTGTTGGCATTACACCAGCCATATAAACAGCTGCCATTACCATATAAGTACCAACAAATAAGCCGATTGGTAATATCATCTTTTTAACGCCTTCACCAATTGCACTAATGTAATCACTGAATTTAACGCGATTCATTAAAGCAATTAATGAACCAAATACTATTAAAATAGTTGAAACATGGAATAAATTCCAATTACCAAATTCCCCATAAGTTTCCATAGAGAATGTTCCTAAGAAAGCTCTAAAAATTTGGAAATCCCCAATCTTAATATTTAATAACCATTTATGGAAATCATTAAATACGGTAATGCCAAAGTTTCCTTCCCATCTCATATATCCTAAAATAATTAGAACAAATAAAATTGAGAATAAAACAACTACTGGCCAAGCTTTAGCCTTTTGAGGCGCTTTGCCAACCTTAAATGGATCAGCTTCTACTTCGTTTATCTTTTTATCTTTTAATACTTTTCTCGCATGTATAACTGTAAAGAAATTAAATAGAACAAAAGCCACTACTAGAACAATTAAACGATATAAAAGCCCTGTATTAATACCAATATTTGTATAATAATTGAAATAATACAATCCTTCACTACCATAAGTGACTCCTAGTAAACCGATCAAAATAGATCCAAACGTTGCTGAAAACGCGGTTATTTTATCTAGTTTCATTTCTAATAAAACAGAAACGATAAATGGCACAAATACTAAAGCGACAAAGCTTTGATTAAATAATGACGCCATTGCTGTAAATAGTAATGAAACTAAAATAATTGTTATTGTTTCCTTTCCTTTTAATTTTTCGGCAATGGAACTAACTAATTTTTTGTAGCCATTGCTTACGCTTAGTACAGCATAGAAACCACCAAGTACTAGTAAGAAGACAATCTTATCTAGTGAGAAGTTTATCGCTTGATTGATTAAATAAGGTAAATCTGTTAAACCTTGGCGATATACCATTCCTTCATCAGAAAATTCTGTACCATTAAAAAATCCATAGCCAAAAACCCAAGTTAAACCAATACTTAAGAATAAGAATAAACCTACCCATTTTACTAAGTTATGTTTCTTAGATTTTAAAGCAATAAATACTCCACCCAATATAGTTAAAATTAAAACAACTATAAGGCCAATTATTTGTATTACTGACATATTTTCTACCTCCTACAAAAATTATAACACTGAGAAAAATAAAAAAAAAGCCTTTTTTGGCTTTTCTAACTTAAAATTAATCCCTTGGTTTCATTGTTGGAAATAAAATAACATCTCTAATAGAGTCACTTTCCGTAAATAACATCATTAATCTATCGATGCCATAACCGATTCCACCAGCTGGTGGCATACCATATTCTAAGGCTTCGATGAAGTCCATATCAATATCATTAGCTTCTTCGTTACCTAAGTCTCTTTCTTTTAATTGAGCTTCAAATCTTTCTAATTGATCAACGGGATCATTAAGTTCCGTATAAGCATTCGCAAATTCTTTACCCCCAATAAATAATTCAAAACGATCAACAAATCTTGGGTCTTCCGGATTTTTCTTCGTTAATGGGGAAATTTCAATTGGATGTCCATAAAGGAAAGTTGGTTCGATTAAAGTTTCTTCCACATATTTTTCAAAGAATAAATTAATAATATGGCCTAATGATTTTTGGTGCTCTTCCACTGGTATATTATGTTCTTCACATAATTTTAAGGCTTCATCTAAACTCATTTCTTTTTTGAAATCAATACCCGTTTTCTCTTTAATTGCGTCAGTCATACTAATCCTCTTCCAAGGCCCTTCAATATTAATTTCATGACCACACCAGTTATAAACCATTTTGCCCATAACTTCTCTTCCAATAGTTTGGAACATTTCTTCGGTTAAATCCATCATGCCTTCCAAATCTGAATAAGCAAGATAGGCTTCCATCATCGTAAATTCCGGATTATGTTTCGGATCCATTCCTTCATTTCTAAATGTTCTACCAATTTCATAAACTGCTTCCATGCCCCCAACTAATAATCTTTTTAAAGGAAGCTCTAAAGCAATTCTTAAATACATGTCTAAGTCTTGCGCATTATGATGGGTTTTAAATGGTCTTGCTGATGCTCCGGTTAAAAGACTAGTTAAGACCGGAGTTTCCACTTCTGTAAATCCTTTATTATCCATAAAATTTTGAATACATCTAATTATTTTCGGCCTAATAAAGGCGATATTTTTACTATTTTCGTTCATGATTAAATCGACATAACGTCTTCTATAACGTTCTTCGATATCGGTTAGTCCATGGAATTTTTCTGGTAAAGGACGTAAAGCTTTAACTAAATGAGTATATTTAGTCGCATGAATAGTTAAAGCTCCCGTATTAGTTTTGCAAACCCAACCATTAATGCCAATAATATCGCCAATATCACAAGCTTTATAAAGTTCATATTCTTCTTCGCCAACATCACTAATGCTAATATAGATTTGGATATTACCATATTTATCTTGAATGTCCATAAATCCCGCTTTACCACTTCTTCTTTTACTCATAATGCGGCCCGCGATTATAACTTCGTGTTTCTCTTGTTCTAAGGTTTCTTTATCGTATACTTCATAAGTATCTTTGATATCTTGAGAATTACTAGTTCTTTTAAAACTATGACCAAAGGGGTCCATTCCCAAACTTCTTAAATTTTCACTTTTTTCTCTTCTTACTAATTCTTGTTCTGTAAATTCACGCATAAAATACCACCTTTTAGAAATTATAGCACAAAAAAATAATCTTTCAAAGAGAAAGACTATTTTCCTTACTAATTTAATTAGATTTTATACATTTTTGATTTATTTCTAGTTGCTAAATATGCTGCTGTTGCAAGAACGACAATGCCACCTAAAGCTATATATGGTAAAGTGGCACCAGTTTGTTTATTCTCAGTTGGAGCGTCTGGAGTTGTAGTAACTGTTTTACTTTCTGTAGAAACTTCTACACCACAATCATCAGTTCCTGATGGAACATAAGAGAATGTAAATAAATTACCCGTACCAGTTGATCCTGGAGAATTTAACTTTACAGTCCAAACACCATTAGCGGTTGTATGATCAACAACAGACCAATCAGATCCAGCAGCAGATAATACGCTTTGAATTTTAGCGCCACCCTTTTCCGTTAAAGTAACGGTAGCTTCACTAAGATTATCTCCTGTAATTTGATATACAAGGGTACAAGTTATGACACCATCCCCTCCACTTTTACAATCACCATTTGCTTGGGGATCACGTATTCCTAATCCAGCAGCCTTTACATTTAATGGTATTAATACAACTAATGTCATTAATAATAAGCTTAAATATTTTTTCAACTTTATCCTCTCCTACTCTTTATTATGTCAACATTATATCATAAAAATGCAAAAATCTACATTTTTTCCCAATTTTTTTATTAAATTGTGTCAAATTGTGTTATTATAATAGTAAGGAGTATTTAATAATGATAAAAGTTCTTTTTCAAATAAAAGCTAACAAACTCATTGTTCAAGAAAAAAAGCGGTTAAAGCAAGAACAAAAAAGTCCCGAGTTTGACAGATGATGAAAAAAATAGAAGTCTAATTTAAACCGAAAATAAAGTAAAATTAGGCTTTTCTTTT